>JBJXFC010000149.1:0-2960 GCA_046153915.1 Flavobacteriales bacterium | reverse complement strand
CTGTGCGACCACTGCGGTGAGTATAACTTTCAATTTCGTCTGGCAGATTGTAATTGATAACGTGAGTCACATCGTTTACATCAATACCGCGTGCAGCTACATCGGTTGCAACAAGCATTTGCAAAGTGCGACTGCGGTAGCGCTTCATTACGAAATCGCGCTGAGCTTGTGATAGATCACCATGCAATGCATCCGCGTTGTAGCCGTCTTTGATGAGGACATCAGCCACTTGCTGCGTTTCAGCTTTGGTGCGGCAGAAAACGATCGCGAAGATGTCAGGATTAAAATCTGCAATACGGTTTAGTGCGAGGTAACGGTCTTTTGCATGAACCACGTAATACAAGTGTTCGATGTTTTCGTTACCAGCGTTTTTGGTTCCAACGGTTACTTCGAAAGGATCTTTCATGTACGTGCGTGAAATGCGTTGCACTTCATTGGGCATCGTGGCAGAAAAAAGCCAGGTATTTTTTTCAGCAGGAGTTTGGGAAAGGATAAGGTCCAAATCATCCTTGAATCCCATGGTGAGCATTTCATCTGCTTCATCCAATACTACAAATTCAATTTTAGAAAGATCTACCACGCGGCGATCAATCATATCTACAAGACGCCCTGGTGTGGCAACAACGATTTGTGGACCGCGTTTCATTTCGCGAATTTGTCCGTCGATGCTGGCACCGCCATAGATTGCTACAACATGTGCACCCGTGGTGAATTTGGTGTAGTTGGCAAGGTCACGTGTGATTTGCATACACAATTCACGCGTTGGTGCGAGAATTAGGGCCTGCGTATGACGCTCATTAAAATCAAGAAGATCAGTAAGAGGCAAACCAAAGGCTGCTGTTTTACCAGTGCCTGTTTGTGCCAGAGCAACTACGTCTTGATTGCCGCCCAGCATCACCGGGATGGCTTGTTCCTGAATGGGTGTGGGTGTTTCGAACCCAAGCTCCGCAATAGCGCGCAGCACATTTTTGCTCAAACCGAGCAATTCAAAATTGGTCATGATGTTTTAAAAAAAGTAATTAAAATGGTGTTGTCGCTTTTTCACGAATTTGAATTCGACCACCATTTTCAAGACCTACACCGCGCGACGCACGAGACAAACGAAGATGAGAAGTAAAACCCGCCTTTGTGAAAGCGGCGGCAAAAGTAGTCTATTCTTATTGATTTTCAATCATTCAGGTTAATAAATGTTGATTTGGGTTAGTTGGAATCTTTGGGAATAGGCGGTCTGTATTCGATTTATGCATTCATTTGCCCTCATGAAAAAAGTCATTTTCATTGAGAGTGTGCATGAGATTCTGCATGAACGATTGAGTACCCTGGGATTTCAGTGTGAAAACAGGTATGACAATTCACGTGATGAAATTCTCAGCTTAATGCATGAATTTGAAGGTCTGGTATTGCGGTCGCGAATCCAGGTTGACAAAGCGTTTTTGGAGGCATCACCAAACCTTAAGTTCATCGCGCGATCAGGTTCAGGATTGGAAAACATCGATGTAAAGGAAGCGGAGTTGCGTGGCATCAAGGTATTTAGTTCGCCAGAAGGCAATCGTGATGCAGTGGGCGAACATGCCATTGCTATGTTGCTTATGCTCTTCAACAATCTGAAACGAGCGGATACTGAAGTTCGCAACAATATATGGAGGCGAGAAGAAAATCGCGGTCTTGAGCTGAAAGGAAAAACCGTTGCGATAATTGGATACGGCGTTATGGGCAGTGGGTTGGCGGAAAAATTATCCGGATTTGGTTGCCGCATTCTTGCCCATGATTTGTACAAAAGTGGATTTGCAAATAATCAGGTTGAAGAGGTGAATCTAAAAGTCATTTTCGATGAAGCGGATATTGTGAGTCTTCATTTGCCGCTTACATCAGAAACCATACATTACGCCAATGGAGATTTTTTCTCACGATTTAAAAAGAATATTTACCTCATCAATACGGCGCGGGGTAAGAATGTAAACACGGCGGATCTGGCAGAGTCGTTGCGCTCTGGAAAGGTGGCTGGTGCATGCCTCGATGTGCTTGAACACGAGAAATCATCACTCGAAGGACTTGAAAATACCTCTCCGGATTTGGTTTATTTGCAGCAGGCAGAAAATGTTATTTTAACTCCGCATATTGCAGGATGGACGCACGAATCGTATTACAAATTGTCGGGTGTTCTTGCCGATAAAATTGAATTGTGGTTAAATCAAAAAGTCTAATATGTCAGCATCTTCCAAATCCATTTCACTCACTGTTCTTGTTGCATCGTTGGGATATTTTGTGGACATCTTCGATCTGCAGTTGTTCAATATCATCAGCAAATCAAGTTTGCAGGGATTGGGAATAACGGACCCGGTGATGATTGGAAAATACGATTATTCTCTTTTTCTCTGGCAAATGGGCGGCATGCTCGCAGGCGGATTAATCTGGGGAATAGTGGGAGATAAGGTGGGTAGAAAAAGTATTCTGTTCGGATCAATTTTACTCTATAGCTTAGCGAATATCGGAAATGCATTTGTTACGGATATGACCCAATACAGCATCGTGCGCTTCATTGCAGGATTTGGTCTTGCCGGTGAACTTGGTGCTGCTATTACACTGGTGAGCGAAATCATGCACAAAGAAAAACGGGGTTATGGAACGATGGTCGTTGTGACTATGGGTGCACTTGGAGCAGTAGCGGCTGTTATGTTGAATAAAGCGAATTTATCGTGGTTTGGGCTGGCCAATTGGCAAACGATGTACCTCGTTGGAGGTGTCCTTGGGTTGGTACTTTTGCTGATGCGTGTTAGCACATTTGAAAGCGGCATGTTTGATTCTATGAAGAAGAATGAACATGTTCGCAAGGGTGATTTTTTAATGTTATTCAACAACAGAAAACGCATGCTGACATATCTTGCTTGCATAGCCATTGGTTTGCCGGTATGGTATTGCATTGGAATTCTTATTAAGTTTTCTGAAGGATTTGCAACAAC
>JBJXFC010000143.1:0-14674 GCA_046153915.1 Flavobacteriales bacterium | reverse complement strand
CGACAATTGCGACTGGAACGTTGATATCATTTTTGATGAAGATACATTGAGCGACACATGTCCGATCACAATCCGTCGCACGTGGACAGCCACCGACGATTGTGGAAACCACGACAGTATCGAACAGTTTATCACATTTGATGATACGGTAGATCCTCAATTTACAGTGTGTCCTCAAGGTGGCAACCTTGGTTGCAATCCGGAAGAAATTCCTGCTGCCGGTGGTGCAGAGGCAACAGACAACTGCGGAGTACCAACTATAACTTCTCAACCAGGCGACATCATTGCTGATGGTTGTTTCCGTTCGTTTACCCGCACATACATTGCAACAGACTATTGCGGCAATGTGGCTTATTGCTATCAGACATTTACATGGACAGTTGACCTTGTTGGCCCAACATTTACCTATTGCCCTGAAGGAGCCAACCTGGGTTGCAATCCAGTCCTGTTCCCTGGCCCCGGTCAGGCATTGGCAACAGACAACTGCAACGGTGATGTAACCATTACCTCAGATCTTGGTCCAATCATCGAAGATGGATGTTACCGCACGCAGGTTCGCACATATACTGCAACGGATGCATGTGGAAACGAAAGCTATTGCTACCAGACTTACTCATGGATTTACGATCATAGCGGTCCGCAGTTTATTGGATTACCAGAGAATGATTCTTTAGTCGTTTCTTGTTACGGCGATGTTCCGGTACTTACGGAAGTGCTTGCTGTTGATTCTTGCTCAGGACTTGTAGATGTTGACCTTGACCAGATTGAATCCAATCAGGGCTCGAGCTGTGATAATACCATCACCCGCACCTGGACAGCTACTGACAACTGTGATAATACATCTACATTCACTCAAACAATTTATGTGAATGATCTTGTTTCACCAACTATTATATGTCCGGCTGATGCAATTGTGGGTTGTACTGAAGAGGTGCCCGCTCCCGATAACGCTAGTGTTGTTGCCTACGATAATTGCGGTGGTGTTGTGAACGTGCAATGGGTAGGTGATGCCTTTGGAGATACCACTTGTGTGAGCCGCTATATCATCGAAAGAACATACATGGCAACCGATTCTTGCGGAAATGTTGCCTATTGTGTTCAGGAAATTGGTGTCTTTGATAACGTAGGCCCAGAACTTCTGGAACTTCCAGATCCAAACATCAGTTGCAGCGAAACTGGCGAACCACAAATGCCATTGTTCGTAGACAATTGTGGAGGACAATACACCGTAACTTATGATGACGAACCACAAGGTGGCGGAAACAATGAAAATTGTGGTCAGTATACCACCTTCTCAAAGGGAGGCTGGGGCACGGTTGCCAGTGGAAATAATCCTGGTGTATATCGCGATGCAAACTTTGATAGCGCATTTCCATCAGGCCTGACCATTGGTTGTGCTACAGGATCTTTCACATTTACAACTTCAGCGGCTATTGAAGCATTTATTCCTTCTGGCGGTGGTGCTGCAGTTCTTCCTGCCGGTAACCTTGTTAATCCAAGTGCAGATGACTACAGCAACAACTTTGCGGATCAACTTATGGCCGCCATATTGAACACTGGTTTTGATGGGTATGATCCAAACTTTGGTGATGCAAGTGGTTATCTGGGTGATTTGATTTTTGCTTCTGGCACTTTTGCTGGCATGACTGCTGATGAAGTTATTCAAATTGCAAATGATGTTATCGGAGGCTGTAGCACTGATTATACTGGTGCCGAGCTTTCAGAGGCCATGGAAGACATCAACTTAAGTTTCCATGAAGGTACAGAAAACTCTGGTGCACTTGTTTGTGAAAACAACAACGAGTCGGAGTGCTCTCAAACCATGGTGCGCCATTGGTCAGCAGTAGATGCTTGCGGTAACGAAACAATTGTGGATCAATTAATCATCATCAGCGATGATCAGGATCCAACAGTGGAGATTGAGCTCGCAGATATTACAATTGAGTGTTATGATGAATTACCTGTTGAGGTGCCAACATTCGACGACAATTGTGATTTGTTCCTCGATATTACTGCTGATACCACCGAGATACAACTGGATGGTTGTGTTTACATCGTTCGTATCATCTGGACAGCAATGGATGATTGTGGAAACTTCGTTACTTCAAACCGCGATATCACAATCCAGGATACTACCGCTCCAATTGTAACATACGCTGATCCAGCAGAAATTTGGGTGCAGTGTTTTGAGGATGTTCCTGCTTTTGTGGTTGAATTTGCAGACAATTGCGATGACAGTCTGACTATTCAAGGCATCAGTGGTATCGCTCTCAATGGATGTGAGAAATTGATTTCTCGCTCATGGATTGCTACAGATGATTGTGGAAACAGTGTTTCACGTGGACAATTGGTACACGTTCTTGATACCATTGCTCCAACTGTGGTGTATGCAGATCCATCGGAAATCTGGGTACAGTGTTTTAATGATGTGCCAGAATTCGTGGTAGAATTTGCAGACAATTGCGATGATAGCCTCACCATTGAAGGCATCAGCGGTATTGCACAAAATGGTTGTGAGGAAATTATTTCTCGCGCCTGGATTGCAACGGATGATTGTGGCAACTCAACATCTCAAGGTCAGATAGTGCACATTTTGGATACCATTGCTCCGTATATTGTAGAATCCGCAGATTCAATTTTGTATGTTGAATGTGGTGATGAAATTCCTTCTACATATGTTGATTTTGATGACAATTGTGATGATAACCTCAGCCTGGACTATCAAGGCTATGAAGTTATACTTGATTGTGGATACATCGTTTATCGCACTGTAACTGCTACAGACAACTGCGGAAATGAGGCATACTTCTATCAGGAAATTCATGTGATTGACACTACCCTTCCTGAAATTGATTGTCCTGCGGATGTGCAGGTGACATGCAGCTACAACGTTCCATCTCCATCTATCACAGCAGTTTCTGCATGGGATATTTGCAGCGGAGTTATTATTGCTCACGAGGGTGATGTTGTTACGGATTCAACATGTGCAAATCGTTATGTAATTGAGCGCACGTATAGTGCAACAGACGCCTGTGGCAACGTTGCATACTGCACGCAATACATTGCTGTTTATGACGATGTTGATCCTGAATTTACGTATGTACCACAATCTTCAGCAAATTGTAATGAGACGATTGACTTCGGATGGCCAACAGCCACTGACAATTGTGAAGGGGATGTCACCATCACTTTCGAAGATTCTGAAGTAACGGATAATGGTCAGGGTGGATGCTACTACAGCGTAACACGCACCTGGATTGCAACTGACGAATGTGGCAATTTCACCAATGCTGAGCAGGTTGTAACTATTTCCGATCAGAATGATCCTACAATAACCTACGATCCTGCTGATTACACAGTACAATGTTTGGATGAAGTAACTCCTGATGTTGCCTTGTTTGCCGACAATTGTGATTTGGATTTGACCATCACGCCTGCATCAAGCATTATTCCGCTTGAAGGTTGTGCATATCAGATCTACCGCACATGGACGGCTACAGATGATTGTGGCAATTCCATTACTGCCGAACAAACAATTACTATTCATGACACAACTGATCCTACCGTTGTTTATGCTGATCCTGAAGAAATCTGGGTACAATGCTTCGACGACGTTCCTGAATTTGTTGTGGAATTCGAAGACAACTGTGATGATTCACTTACAATTGAAGGTATCAGCGGCATTGGCTTCAATGGTTGCGAACAACTGATCTCGCGTTCATGGATTGCAACAGATGATTGTGGCAACTCAATTGCTCGCGGACAGGTTGTGCACATTCTGGACACGATCGATCCTGTTGTATTAACAGGACCAGCTGACATTGAGGTTCCTTGTGATGGCATCATTCCGGTTGCTGTTGCGGCAACGTTTGACGACAACTGCGATGAAGAGTTGTCAGTTGTTTACGACAGCACAATTACCTGGTTGGAGTGTGGTTACATCATACACCGCACCTGGACCGCTTATGATAATTGCGAAAACTCTGTGGTTGCAGATCAGTATGTGACTATCGTTGATGAAGTTGATCCTATCATTGATCCTTACTTCCCATTCGTTACTGTTGAATGTGGTGAAATTGATTCTGTAGAAGGAATTACTGCATCCGACAATTGTGGCGATGTAACAATTACTCAAGTCGACAATGAAGTGTCTGGAGGATGTTTCGGATGGTTGATCAGAGATTATACCGTAACTGATAATTGCGGCAACGAAGCCTATGCCCAGCTTGTTATCGAAGTGGTGGATACAACTCCTCCGGTAATCGAAAATCCTGCTGACTTCTCTGTAGAATGTGACGAAGTACCAGTTGGTATGCCAGAGATTGAAATCTATGACAACTGCGGTTATCCTGTGGAAATCACAGATGCTTCATCGACCATTAACCCAATAAATGATTGCACCTATGAAATCATTTGGCATTGGGCTGCTGTAGACTATTGCGGCAACACTGCGGAAGCCACAACAGTAGTTACGGTTTCAGACTGGACAAATCCAACTCTTGTAAACGTGCCTTCAAGTGCATCTTATGAGTGCGATGAAGTATGGTCTTTCACTTACCCAACGGCCAATGACAACTGTGGCAACGCATGGGTTGTTACTGAGATCGACACTGTTCAAGGCGACTGTCCAAGTGCTGTTCAGTATATCTACGCATTCTACGCTGTTGATCTTTGCGGAAATCAAAGCCCAACACAGTATGCTACTATCAGTATTGATGACACAACTGATCCAGAGTTTGTTCAGAATCCATCGAACGAGTCGTATCAATGTCTCGATCTTGAGGACTACACACCGCAAGTTCTTACCGCTACCGATAATTGCGGCGATGCTGTTGTTACACATCAGATTGTACCGCAAAACATCAATGGATGTGGCAACGGAACATATGTTGTGAATTACACTGCAACTGACGATTGTGGCAATACAGCTTTGGAATCCTATTCCATCTTTGTAAACGACACCGAAGAACCAATCTTTACCGAATGTCCGGAAGACATCCAGTTGGAGTGTGGCGATGAAATCCCTGCCCCTGCGGTATTAAGCGCATGGGATGCGTGTGATAACACAATCTCGGTGGTGATGACAGTTACAACAGAAGGAGATGTGCCGGTTGCCGGAACAGATGCCGATTGTGAAATACTTACACCGGTTCGTCCTACTGCCAATACTTGTGGATATCCTGTTGACTGGGGTATGGCACTCTTTGGTTTGCCTAAGATTCACAGATACTACCGTGTCGAAAACGGTCAGTTCCTCGAATATCCGAATGGCACTATCACCATTACGGCGGATTTTGTAAACGTGTATAACTCGAATCAAGGATGGCACGCATCAGTTACTTTCTGGCAGAAGAAAGACTGGATCCAATGGAGCACTCAAAACTCTCCAACCAGCTTTAAAGCAGACTGTGGAGGTGTAGGTGCTAATCACTTTGATTGGTTCTATTACAAACTCAAAGACATGCCAGGCGTTGAACTTGTGGGATATGGCGGATATGCTAACTCAGGTCTTAGCCTGAAACATGCTCCTTCAAATGGATACTTTGGATTCCAATTGGGTGTTGGTGCTAACAACTACAACGCCGCTTATGGATTTGGCGGTTGGTTAACCTACAGTGGAACATTTAAGGTGAATAACGTGCCTTATGGCAGTGCTACCGGATATATCACAGGTGCTGGTGACTTTGCTTTTGAACTTGATTGTTGCCCGGATTATCAGATTATACGTACCTATACCGCAACAGATTGTTCTGGTAATACAGCAGAATGTGTTCAAACAATTACCATGGGTACTATGGATGAAGAACGTCAGCCAATTGTTGATCTTGTTTCAGATCCAAGAACGGATGTAACCAATATTCAGGTGAATCCAAACCCAACAAATGGAAGTACCTGGTTCACGTTTACACCTATTGAAACAGCGAAGACAACCCTCGAGCTTTACGATATGGCAGGTAAAAAAGTAACTGATATCTTTATCGGTGAACTCGAAGAAGGCGAATCGTATACAGTGGACTACAACGCTGAGTCCCTTGCTACAGGCTTCTACCTGTATCGTCTCACCAACGGTACAACAGTTGAACAAGGCAAGTTGATCGTGAACAAGTAATAACAGTTAACCCTATCTACTCTTTAAACCCCTCTGTCGATTGCGGCAGAGGGGTTTTTCTTTTATTTGGTTTCGTATTTCAATAACACGTGCTTCATATAAATTGGATTTTATTAATATTCACCTCAATTAATGCAAATTGTTTGTTGTGTATTGCCATTTAAACTACGTTTGGATTGATTATTAGATTAAGTCAGCCTTAAACCTGACATTAACCGGTGTTAACCCAAAATAGGAGGCAACCATAAGCTATCAGATCTACATTCCCATCTATTTACACGCGTATTGTTCGTGCAGAAAGGTCACAGGCACGGTGACTCGATTTCCCCTCGCGCTGGGAATTTGCAATACGGTCAGTTGCAGTCAATCAAAGGGTTTAGAGATCCGGAAATTTATCATTCTTCCTCACATGGATTGAATAGACGCGTCGAATTTGTATTAAGAATCATCACCGATTTCTGCCAGCTTACCGCATGTAATTCTGTAATTGCGCGTATGCCGAAAAGCGCCACATAGAGTAGGCCCACCTAAATTATCTATTAAATGAAAAACGTTATCTTTCAAAGATGCTGCATGCTGCTTGCATGTTTCATTTCTTACCTCACACAATCCCAGGTATTACCCGATGGCAATTTCGAAACAGGCATTGGCTCCGCTTCTTCGGGATATAGTCCTGCCTGCCCTGCTTCCGGTTTTTTCGGAGATTATTGCATTACTACAAGTGGAGCAGGATTTGGCGGTCAGTTCCTGCCTGTAACACCATGCCTCGGAAACTGGCTGATGTGCTGCGACGCGATGGGTTCCACTACCACACAAGTGTGGGGCCAAACAGCCACCGGACTCACACCCGGATGCACCTACCAGATTAGTTTTTGTCTAACCACAATTTCAGGGATCGGCAATGCCAATTTTCTTGAATTACATGCCGACGGAAATCCTATTGCCTCTGGAATAGGGACCACGCTTGGTTGGGTAACTCATTCTGCGAATTTTACTGCCACTGGTGCGACAGCATTCATTGAGATTATTCAAACTGCCGTTGCTCAAAACCCTGCGTTTGACTTTGCACTGGATAATATTGCCATTGCCACCGTGGATTGCAGCATGAACAATTGTTATTACATCCCACGCGTTGGTCCGCAGGATTACGGAAGTCAGACCATTGAAACTCCTTCGGGTAACATCATGACCATTGGCACGCTTTCCAACGACCCAATGAACAGCGATCAGGATGTTTATCTCGTGGAGCATGATCTTAGCATAAACATGACCTACAACACGAAATTTGGAGACAATGTAAACGGAACCTATCAGGAGTATTGCACCTCCATCATGACGGATGGTCAATTCTATTATTCATTGGGTTTCGTGCGCGATGGTGATCAGACAGCAGCTATTTATTTAACGAAGACCGACTTGTCTGGCTCACCTGTTTGGGTAAACGGTGGTCATACAGGCCTGGTATATGGTTTATTTGATGAAGCGAATGACATTGGGCATAAGATCATCGATATGCCAAATGCTGATCCTTCACAGCCACCAAGTCTCCTTATTGTGGGTCACACGAATCGCGTACCGGAAACCAGACAGGATATCTTCGCATTGAAGATTGATAAGAATACCGGTGCTGTATTGGCTTACACGGTTTATCCGGCTATCGCACCAAACGAAGGCTCAGAAGATTGGGCCTATGATGTGGTCGAAATTCAACACCAGGGTCGTTATCACTATGCTATTGCCGGTGAACAGCGTTATTGGGATGGAGGCAACAACCTCAATAGAAATGCTGTGGGGTTGATCATCGATGAAAACCTCAATTTATTGGCAGACTTTAGTACGATCGGCATGGAAGATTCAGAGGAAGTGGCTTATACTGTAATTCAATTGGGCGAAGAGCTTTACTTTGGCGGATATCATGCCTTTTTTGGTCGCGATCGCGATGCGATGGTGATCAAAGCGAGCATTAATTTTCCTTTGATTATTCCAACCGAACTGCATTATTACGACGGTATTTTAGAAACTGGTGTTACAAGAGACGATGTCTTCAAGGATGTTGAGTTACAAGGCGATTTTCTTGTATTTGCGGGTCATTCCAACAACCAGGAAAGACCAGATCTGCAAGATGGTATGTGTGTGTGGCTTACACCGGCTTTGGGAACAGCATATCCAAATCCTCCGCTCATTACAACTTATCCCGAACAAAACGATGCATTCTATGATGTCTGCATTTTACCCAATGAAATTATGTGGACAGGCATGTTGGCTTACGATCGGGATGATGAGGATATTTTCCTTGTAAAAACAGGTCCACGTGGTGAAAATGATTGTTGTTTGCAGCGCTTTGAATTCAAACACAAACGCATTGAACCGCCCTTCCATCCAGTATTTGAGGACAGGCGAGTGGAAATTGACATCAAAGACTGGGGATTGCGCGAAGAGTATTATGCAATTCGCGAATACTGCACAGAAAAGAGCAGGCATGAGATGCACGTAATGCAGCCTACCAGCACAGATGATGCGATGGAAGTATTCCCGAACCCATCAGAAGGTTTGATCACACTTCGTTTGCAGGATGCCAATGATGTCATCGATGTGGTTCAGGTATTTGATGCTACAGGTAAGATCGTTTATGCTGTTAGCAATGGACAGAATCAGTCACAACTGGTATTGGATCTAAGCGCATTGAGTGCAGGTATCTATACCATGGAAACAAGGACACTTTCGGGAGATAAACTCACACGAAGAGTTTCGTTGATAGATTAAAAATTAAGCAGTTATTACCATTCCCCCGGAGCGAAAGCTTCGGGGGTTTTGTTTTTTGACAGGGCCAGAAAAGTCGCATTTTTCTTCCAACAATATCCCATATTACCGCGCTGGATCAAACTTCCTCAACCCGATGTATTCATTCGAACGGGCTCAAAACATACTTGGTTAACCGATACTTGGAAGTGCAAGGGGAGTGCGGGTTTTCGGCCAATGAAAGAAGCCTTGTTTCCTATTGGATGCAGATAGCATATGCACTATTTTAGAAGAATGTAGACTGAGTAACAAAAAACCCGCAATACTGTCTTTGCGGGTTTTTAATTGGGGTTCGTTTAATATTCCATGCAGGAATCAGAATCAATCAATTTTGTTTTGTCTTTCTCGAATGCTCAGTGATCACCATTATTCGATCTCAGCCATAGGACAGTTCACGGTCATCACATCAGAAGCAAGAACCGTCGATGAAACAGCGGTTGTGAAATTCATCACATTGGCGAAGTCTGCATTGTCAAAAACAAAAACAGACCATAGTGGAGAATAACCCAAATCGCCCGGCAATGAGCCCAGAACATTGTGGGTTTGGTCCGTGCCGCTTTCGGTCACAAAACCCGTCGGCGGTCCACCTTCTGGGGGGTTTACATTGAAGGTTACATAGATGGGTGAAGTAGGTACATTACCTGAACCATTTGTCGAAAGCATGTCTTCTTCAAAGCTGAAGTAATAGACCACCTGATCTTTATACCAGCCTCGAACGGGAGCTGTTCCTCCACCCCCAATGCGATGCATGGCCGTAGAACCCTCTGGAACCACTGGACAGTTTACAAGCGTGGTAGTTTCTTCCATGGAATAGCCAAGAGCTAATATTTCCGCGCGACTGGTCACGGTGTTTGCCACATAGTCTGTGGGCACTGTGACCTTCATTACTTGCCAGAAATCAGTATAATCCGCTTCACCCGGTGTGGTGTTAATAATGTTCAGCTGACCATCAACAGGTGTGGAAGAGCCGCTGCGGAAAAGCACATAAATGGGTGCGGGTGTTACGGGTTGTACATCAAAATTGTAATAGGAGACATGCTCGCCACCCGGACCAAGACCATGGGTGATAAAGGGCGCCATGTCAAAATTGATCGCTTGCCCTGCTGTGGGAAGACCGTTACTTCCGTCGCGTATCATGAGTGTGCCTGCGTCAGCACTGAAACGATCAATGGTTACTTCCGGAGCAGTGTCTGGATTTACTACCGGATTCGTTACCGGTGTCATCACTACTTCTTCTGTTTCATCCTTTTTGCAGGAAGCGAGCACAAGCATTCCAAGGAATGTCAGGCTAATTGTTGTTTTGTTCATTTTCTTTTGGGTTGAATTTTTATAACCCCAAAAGTCTTTCGCACATGTCACGAAGCTATCACAACTATATATCCGTTTTATTGCGAAAAGGACAGATCCAGCCCGAAGGTGGTAGATTCCCCCACAGTACTTTCAGCCCAGATGCGCGAGTTGTGCAGGTCCATTATTTTTTTTGCTATTGCTAATCCAAGTCCCGTGCTATGCTCATTTTCCCGCTGATCCGCCGTATAGTATCGGTCGAATAAGTGTGGAAGACTTGACGTAGCAATGCCCTCACCGCTGTTTCGAATGCGAATGTGAATATTGCCCGGTTGAATACCAGCCGCAATATCTATTCTTCCTTTAGCCGGAGTGTATTTGATGGCGTTGTCCAAAAGATTAACCAATACACGATTTATTAAATGAACATCGACCATCACGTGGGGTGCTTTTTCCGGCAGCTCAACATGAACAGTAATTTCTTTTTCAGCCGCCTGTAATTCGAATTGTTTGATGGTGTCCTTCAGAAGTTCGGTGATAAGAACGGGCTCGCGTTTTAATTCGATTTGTTTGGCTTCGAGGCGCGATAGTTCGAAGAGATCTGCAACCAGTTTTTTGAGTTTTTCACTGCTCTGAAGAATGATTTTCAAATAGCGTTGGCGATCTTGTTCGTTCAGGCTTTGTTCTTTGATGATCAGGGTTTCAATGTATCCGTGTATAACGGCCATCGGGCTTCGCAAATCGTGCGATACGTTGGCAATTAAATCACGGCGCAATGAATCTACTTCTTTCAGTTTTTCAATGTTCTGCAGAATGGTGTCGGCCATAAAGTTAAAGTTGGCTGCTAGGTCCGCCATTTCACCCGAACCCTTTATATCAACTCGGCTATGGTAATTGCCTGTTTGAAATTCCTGCACACCGCGCTGAAGTTTGCGCAGACTTTTTGTCAATGCATAAATGATTACCAGACCTATCAGGAAGGCCGCAATCAGTGTTAACACAAAAGTCAAAGAACCCACTTTGAGAAAGTAACTTCCAAAAACCGCCTGTGAGGCATTTTCATATTCTTCGCTGGCCAAAACCAAATACACATACCCTTGGAGGATATCATTTTCGCGCACTTCGCTTGCAGAAAAAACAACCGATTGACCAGGATTTCTGGGGTCATCGCCCAAAACGTATTCGGTGCCGTTTGATTGAATGAATTTTTGTATGGCATCGAGACCAATACTCTTGAGACGGACTTTTTTATCCAATACAACGAACGATAATATTTCGCCTTCAGGACTCAACAGGTAAACCTCCACCGAAGGATTGACAGCCATCATACTGTGCATGATTTTGCCAACTGCCTCTTCGTTGACCTTGCCCCCAATAAAGGGCGAAACTTCTTTGAGCATATGGCTGGCCACATGAGCATTCAATCGTTGTGTTGTTTCGCGGTAATATTCTCTTGCAGCATATGCGGTAATGAGCACATAGGCTAATCCAAGCAAAGAGAACAGGCCAAGAAAGGCGAGTGAGATCTTAAGGAATAAGCCGTTTCTCAGATTGATTTTTTTTGTCATGTATGTTTGAGTTCATCATTGAAACGATATCCTATCCCCCAGGTGGTGAGGATGTATTTGGGTTGATCTACTTCTGTTTCGATCTTCGTGCGCAACCGATTTACATGTGAGTTGACTGTGTGCTCGTATCCGCTGAATTCATAACCCCATACGATTTCCAAAAGCTCTTCCCTCGAAAAACTTTGCCCGGGATGTTCTGCTAAAAGCGTGAGCAGATCAAATTCTTTGGGTGTTAGGGCTACGCGCGACCCATGGAGCGAAACTTTGTGTTTGGATTTGTCGATTTCCAATCCATCGAATGCGATAATCTTTGAAGGTGTTTGTGCAGGAGTCATATTTTTGAGTGACTCACGGCGCAGTATTGCTTTTACTCGCGCAATAAACTCCCGAATGCCGAAAGGCTTGGTCATATAATCGTCTGCACCCGACTCCAGCCCAAGCACTTTGTCGAATTCTTCGGCCTTGGCGGTGAGCATAAGGATGGGTGTGTGGTTGTCCAGTGCGCGCAATCGCTGGCTGATAGCAATGCCATCCATACCAGGCAACATGACATCCAAAATGATGAGGGCAAAATTCTTTCCCAATGCGGTCTCAAAACCTTCTTTGCCGTTGAGATGAGCCGTTACTTCACAATCGAGGTCGCCAAGATGAAGTGAAATTAATTCAACGATATGGCTATCGTCTTCTATGACAAGAACGTCGGTCATGGATTTTTTTTTGATTGCCGCAAGTTAGAAGGGAAGTATCACAGATTTATCACAACGACTGCGGGAGCAGATGTTTGACCCCTACCCCACCCTCACCAACCGCTTCGTCACTTTGCCATTCGCACTCTGCACCGTCAAAAAAATAAGTTCCCGCCGACCAATGGCTAACATCAATATTCCATGTGAAAGATGGGTCCAGAGCTACCAGGCCCATTTATGAACGTTGATTGCCCTTCGTTTGCAGGATGCTAACGATGTTATTGATGTGGTTCAGGTATTTGATGCTACAGGCAAGATGGTTTATGCTGTTGGCAATACACAGAATCAGTCACAATTGTTATTGGATCTAAGCGCGTTGAGTGCGGGTATCTATACCATGGAAACAAGGACACTTTCGGGTGATAAACTCACACGAAGAGTTTCGTTATTTGATTAACGTGAGGTCGACTATATAGTTGAAACCCCTCTGTCCGAAAAGGCAGAGGGGTTTTTCTTTTTGTTTAGTCTACACGATATTTGGTGAATGAAAACTGCATCACTTTTATGTTTTGTCATACTGTTTTTGTCAAGGCCACTTAGTATGAAAGCACAAATCGATGAAAACCTCGTTCAACAACTGCAATCTTTGTTGGATGCAAGAGTGGAGTCTTATGGAAATAACGGTGTTTCTGCGTGCCTCATCATGCCCAATGGCGACCTCTGGCAAGGAACGGCTGGTGTTGGCGCAATGGATTTAGCGATGACTGACACCACGGTATTTCATGGCGCGAGTACCACCAAAATGAACATTGCAACTCTTGTGCTTTTAATGGCACAAGACGGCTTAATATATTTGAACCAAACATGGGATTATTACCTCAATTTAAATGTAGATTTTGATCCTGCCATAACTGTTAGGCAACTGCTGTCAAACACAAGCGGAATAAAGGACTACCTGGAAACAAGTACTGCAGGAGATTTGATCACAGCCGATTTTAATCATGCCTTCACGCCAACAGAAATTCTGGAAAATGTTGTAGATGGTACTCCCGATTTTGCAGCAGGAACGGATTTTCATTACTCTACAAGCAACTATGTTTTGGCCGCTATGATTGCAGAATCGGTTTCGTCAAATTCACTTGAGGAAGAATTGCGAACACGCATCTGGACGCCTCTTGGAATGCATCATACGTATTTCGGAGGCTTCGAATCGTACGCAGAACCAACATCAGGTGTGTGGTGGGATTTTGGATCAGGAGTAATGAATTACAGCGCTGTTTCTCAAACTTCCATGCTCACTTTTGGGTATGGCGGTGCCAATATTGTTTCGACACCAACAGATCTTGCAAAGTTTGTGAGAGCCGTCGTATCAGGAGGATTTTTATCGGAATCTTCAATGACCGAAATGCTTACATTTTCATCGTGGAGTTACGGCGATTGGCCTGCCGGTTATGGCTTGGGAATTCACAACGCATATGCTTTTGGAGAGAATTCAGTTCTTGGTCACGACGGATATTACACCAATATGACCGACATGTTTCACAGCCTGGATTATGGATTCACGCTTGTTACTATGACCAATACGCAGACAAGTTGGTTTGCCATATTCAATGAGATGTATGAGGTTATCAGTGAGAGTATAACTGAACAAGTTGAGCAGACCGAATCGGCTGTTTCTCTTGAATTATTTCCAAATCCCACAAGCGGATTAATAACTCTGGTGTCGAATAAAGGTAATGGATTCATTGGCAGTGTCTGTGTTTTTGATGCCTTGGGGAAGTTGGTTTACACAACCACCAATGATCAAAACAACGCGCGACTGGTTGTGAATTTAAACGCACTTGGAAGCGGAATTTATACTATGGAAGTGATTACAATTACGGGCGTTAGATTCACAAGACGGTTATCTTTGTTAAACTAAAAAGCAATTGGTGGTAGCATTGCAAATAATCGAGTTGCTCAAAAAATAACCCCCTACCCCACTCTCACCAACCGCTTCGTCACCTTGCCATTCGCACTTTGCATCGTCACCAAATAATTCCCTGGGGCCCACGCCGACACATCCAGTTTCCACCTGAAAGATGAACCTTCTGCCATATTGGTCTGCGAGGATATCAGATTGCCTTTTGCATCATGAATGAGCAATGTTGCATACATGGAAATTCCTTCGGCTGTTATGGTTGTTTCGAACCGCGCAGGATTGGGCGAAATGGTCAAACCAAGAC
>JBJXFC010000142.1:0-5185 GCA_046153915.1 Flavobacteriales bacterium | reverse complement strand
ATTGTTGCGATTTTTGTAGCCCGTAGGGGAATCGAACCCCTGTTACCAGAATGAAAATCTGATGTCCTAACCCCTAGACGAACGGGCCGTTGTTTTTTCAAACGGGGCGCAAATATACTTCCTCCTTATAGAGTTGCAAATAATCAGGTGAAAATTTATTTTGATTTCCCGTAACTACCTATAAAATAGTATCTTCCAAACCAAACCGGAAGCCCAGCCGCTTGCCCGTGGCCATACTCGAACTGTGGGATATTGTCTGGATTTCTTCGACTGTTACCTCCTGCAGATTCTCATAAGGTGGTGTATACAGGTCAAAATCAAGGGTATAGAGTATCGTGCTGTCTACAACGCCTGCCATCACCTCTTTGGTGAGCACTCCATTCACAAAATCGTTGTAGAGATAACCCAACTGACGCTTTCCCTGCACCAAAAAATGGTTTTCGCGGTTTACAAAGATCCGCGCTATCAGGTATCCCCTATCCGCTTCACGCTGGTATTTGAATGAATCCGCCAGGAAATTGTAGACATTGATGATGCCCACATAACTGTTGTTTTCGTTCTCTTTGATGTAACTGGTCTTCCAGGCATTGTGCGACTTGTCGAACTGAAAGACGTTGGTATGCATGTAGAATACCAATACATCGCCTGCGATCTTGATCTCCGCCTGAAAATCGCCTTTCTCTTTGTAATGAAAGTCGACCCGATTGTCTGTTTCGCCAAAATTGGTGCTGATATCCTGGATGGTGCCATTGAGCACTTCTTTCAACTCTTTAAAAACACGCATGGTGTTGTGGTAAACGTCTTGTTTCAGCACGCTCTTTTCGCGAACAAGCTTGTAGATGGTGTTGCGGGATTCTTCCGACATACAATTCTGATTTTGGGTAAAAATATGGGAGAAATCGAATGTGCTAATGTGTCTAATGTGCTAATGTGTCTAATGTGCTGATGTGCTGAGAAGCTTGGTGCCTTAAAAGGCTGTGTGTTTGACAGATGATCTTTAAGACAAGGATGGGCTGTGTGGAATTCACCACAGAGGCACAGAGGTTGCACAGAGGTTGCACAGAGGTTTCACGGAGTTTTGTCAGAGCAGACTTTTCGTTGACAGATAATCTTGATAGGTCTTCTCTGTGCTAACCCTGCCTACCGCAGGCAGGTCTGCGCAACCTCCGTGTCTCTGTGGTGAAAAATGAGATAGCTCATCACGAAGGCTAGATCTTCGATAAACAAATACCCGATTTGTCAAAAATCCATATTTGTGGTTTTCTCGTAGATTTGTTTCCTGTTTGGAAATTAACCCAATCTTTCTATGAATTCTGTTGAACCCGCTGTCCTGTCAAACATTTCTAAAGTCTTGGAAGCGTGGGTAGATCAATATACCGATGGCATGATGTCATGGGCGTATCATAAAATCGGCAGAAAAGAAATTGCAGAAGACATTGTGCAGGATGTATTTGTTGCGGCCTATCAGTCTTACCAAGGATTTGAAGGAAATAGCAGTCCAAAAACGTGGCTCTACGCTATTCTCAATCGCAAAATTGCCGATTATTTCAGAGACCAATACAAAGGCGCACGCACCGAAGAAGACCGCTCACAACCACTTATGCAGGTGATGTTTGCTCCCGACGGTCACTGGAGCGATTTTGGTAAACCACATGAGTGGATGGAAGATTCACACCTGCTCGACAACCCCGAATTTCAGTCAACATTCACCGATTGTTTGCAAAAACTACCCAACAACTGGCATGCTGTAATCCAATACCGGTTTATCGAAGAAAAAAAATCCGAAGATGTTTGTCAGGAATTGCAAATTACCTCGACCAATCTCTGGCAAATAATGCACCGGGCCAAACTTCAATTGCGAAAATGCCTTGAGATGCACTGGTTTGCCGCTTGATCATGTCTAAAATTGGTAGAGTCATATATTCATCGTGTGATAAGGTTTCCGAATTAATCGAAAAACAATCGGTCGTTTCTCTTACACCCGGCCAACGCCTGCAGCTTACCATCCATCTGAAAATTTGCGATGCCTGCAGAAATTATCAAAAACAAAGCGCTTTGCTTGATACTTTTCTAAAAAGCAATACCCTCATAGATCAAGATGGAGCTTCTAAGGCGCCGCACAAGGACCTGAAGGAAAAGATCAAGATAAATCTCAAAGACAAGGCCTCCGAAAAATAAAAAATTTCATTTGGCTGTCAGGAATGGAATTTCATTGCGACTATTTCAGAAAAAATGAAATTACTTCCTTTCACATTCTTGATTCTTGCGCTGGGTTTCTTTCAGAACACAGAAGCGCAATCAAACAAACGCACACAGAATGCCAATCTGACCAACTCGGTTGCCATAGATGGTTACGATCCCGTAGCCTATTTCACGCAGGGCAAAGCCATCAAAGGTGAAAGTAAATACGCAGTGAATGCCAATGGTGTAGTTTACTATTGTTCATCTGCCGCCAACAAGTCGCTTCTCGAAAAAGATTTTTCCAAATACGAGCCACAGTATGGCGGATGGTGTGCTTATGCCATGGGCTCTACAGGCGAAAAAGTGGAGATCGATCCGGAAACGTTTAAGGTTGTAAATGGCAAACTCTTCCTCTTTTACAATGCCTATTTCAACAACACATTGAATTCGTGGAATAAAGACGAATACAATCTGAAGCTCAAAGCCGACGAAAACTGGAAAAAATACAACCAATAAACTTCACATCCATGCAATCAAAAGTCATTTATCTATGGTTTCTTAGGCTTCTTGCCGCAGCCATTCTTGTACAAACTTTGTATTTCAAATTCACAGGTAGCCCCGAATCTGTTTACATTTTTTCGACATTAGGCATTGAGCCTGTTGGAAGAATAGGTTCGGGCATTGCTGAACTTGTGGCTGCTATATTGTTGCTCATTCCGCGTTTTAATGTGTATGGCGCGTTGCTCGCATCGGGCACCATGATGGGTGCAATTCTTTCTCACCTCACCATCTTGGGAGTTGAAGTAATGAACGACGGTGGATTGTTGTTTGCTCTTGCTTTGATCGTTTTGATTTGCAGTGGCCTTCTATTACTTCACTACAAAAAGGAAGTAATGCGCCTGCCCATTCTTAATCGAATTTTTCCATCCCCCCAAAATTGATCCGTGTATTACTCTGGCGCAATCCAACTGCTTACAGCAATCTTTGTTCTGGCATGGTGCACAACAGGATGCAGTCGCCTGCAAATGCTCACAACCGACGAGTTAAAAACCGAAGTTTCAAGTGAAATGAAATCCATTCTGCTACATCCGGATGGTTTCCAGGTGCATTGTATGGTGCAAGGCGCCGATTCTTTGCCCACCTTATTTATTGTGCATGGCTCGCCTGGCAGTTGGAAGGACTATAAAAAATACCTCGAAGATGGTTCGCTCACTTCCCATTTCCGTGTGGTTGTTTTTGATCGTCCGGGCTTTGGCAAAAGTGATCCCGGTTATGCTGTTGGAATCATTAAACACGCCGAATTGCTTTACGCGTGTGCAATGCAATTGAATAACAATCAACCCGGATATTGGGTTGGACATTCTTTGGGTGGACCCATTGTTGCGATGCTGGCCTCGATGCACCCCGACGCAACTGCGGGTATTGCCATTCTCGCCGGCTCCGTTAGTCCGGAAGAAGAAGCCCCAGAGCACTGGCGGAAACTGTTGAAATGGCCCGCCATCCGATGGTTGATACCCGCCAGGTTTGATCGAAGCAATGTGGAAATAATGCGCTTTAAAAAAGACATTCGTTTGCTGGACGACTGCTGGAAAAATATCTCCTGCCCTGTTTTAATCGTTCATGGCACCAAAGATCCTCTGGTACCTTACAAAAATGCCGAATATGCGAATCAGAAATTGGAACACAACCCATCGGTCAAATTGGTGAGTATCACAAAAGCAAATCATTTTATACCCTGGGAACATTATAAATTGATAACCGACTTACTCAAAAGTTCATTCCCATAACCCTCCCCTAATAAAAAATTTCAATAGTCTGTCAGGATTCCATAATTCTCCCGACTATTACGAAAAAAGAACTTGTACATGGCATCATTCCTCAAAATAGCAATCACCACGTGGACCATCAGCCTCATTGGCACACTTCCTCTTGGTGCATTGAATGTGACCGCTTTTGGGCTTGTTCTTACCAACGGTATCACAAGTGCCTTGTTGTTTGCTGCGGGAGCCATACTTTCTGAAGTATTTTATGTGCGCATCACGCTTTCCAAACATTTTGTGATCAAGAAGCAATGGCTCGTTTATTTAACTCCTGTGCTGATAGCCATTTTGGTAGCAATGGGTATCCATCTGCTGATGCAGGAAAAGGTCGATGTCACAACATCATCTGCCTTCGTTCGTCAATTTCCATTTTTTGCAGGCGTGGTATTAAGCGCTATCAATCCACTGCAAGTTCCTTTTTGGGTCGCATGGAATACCACATTGCAAGAGCGTTTTCAATTTAAATCCACGTCTTCGTTTATTACTCCCTATTTGCTTGGAGCCGGACTCGGATCTTTCACCGGATTTCTAACCTTTATTCTCATAGCAAGATTATTCTTGTCTTCGTTGCAAGACTATGTTCAAATGACCAACCTTATTATCGCAATAATCTACTTCTGCTTCGCTGCATGGATTGGGTATCGCCTGGTAGTTCAACAAATAAAATTTCATTACGCTCATATATGATTTCGTCGATTAAGCAAACTTTAACGGAGTTTACCAGAATCATAGACTCGTTGCCCGCAGAGAGTTACAACACACCTTGTGCACAACTCAGCGGTGCAAGCATTGGTGCACATACCCGGCATATCATCGAGTTGTATCAATGCCTTCTGGACGGGTACGAACACGGAGAAGTGTCTTATGATAAACGCCAACGCAATAAACTCATTGAACACGATTCGAAATATGCCATTCAATGCATCGATATCATTCAGGATAATTTGGAAAAACCTGAGAAAGAGCTTGCCGTTGAATACGAATTGCGAAACAACACTGTACGACTAAACTCCAATTATTCGCGCGAGCTGATGTACAATCTCGAACACACTATACATCACGAGGCGTTGATTCGGGTGGCCATTGAAAGCCATACGTCCATGGTGCTGCCAACAGAGTTTGGAGTTGCCCCTTCTACCATCGAATTCCGCAAAGTATGTGCACAGTAACCTGGGTTAAAACCT
>JBJXFC010000137.1:0-10732 GCA_046153915.1 Flavobacteriales bacterium | reverse complement strand
TTTAATGATCACCGCTATTGCTGTCGATGACGAGCCACTTGCATTGCAGGTGCTCGAGAATTTCGCAACCCGTTGTGATCGTCTGCAATTGAAAAAAGTTTTTACGCGTCCTCATGAAGCGCAACGGTACATTCAAAGTTTTCCTGTAGATATGGTATTTCTGGACATTCAAATGCCTTCTATGAATGGACTTGATTTAAAGAAAGAACTTGACCCCCAGGTTCCGGTAATTTTTACCACTGCATTCAGCGAATTTGCTGTCGAGGGTTTTAACCTGAATGCCATCGACTATTTGCTCAAACCATTTTCGTATGATCGTTTTGTTCAGGCGGTAGACAAAGTGGAAGCATTTATTGGCAAGCGATTGTCAGATCAATCCCTGGCTCCCACCTATATGATGATCAGAGCGGATTATAGTCTGATTAAAATTTTCTTTTCTGAAATTGAGCTGATTGAAGGACTGGATGATTATATAAAGATTCATCTGAAAGACCAACGTCCGGTTGTGGCACGTTTGACCATGAAATCGGTCTTTTCAAAATTGCCGGTGGAACAATTTGCCAGAATCCACCGTTCCTTCATTGTACCCATGCGTCTTATCGAAAGTGTACGCAATAAGTTGGTCACTATTGGCGAGCGTCAGTTACCAATTGGTCTGAGCTATGAAGAATCCTTTATGAATAGGCTGAAGCAGGATAATTTCTAATTGGCATTCACCTGTGGATGAAAAATTGATGCGCGATCACTTGTCTGGATCGGGCACTTGAGTTTACTTTGACTCCAAGATGAAAGGTTTAATGTATCAAACTGGCATGCGTTGGGCAATTGTTGCATGCGGACTTGCGGCTTTTGGAGCGTTGTATGTGGCAATGATTCCGTATTCTGAAAAAGAACATTCCTGTTTTGGAAGGTCAGGCGATTTGCCATTGGATTCACTCTGGCAGGGAAGCAACTCGGAATTTTCCAGCGCAGGCACTTGCGACCACTGCCATGGATTTGATGATGCAGGACTTGCAAGTGTTGATCTGGAAGGCGCTGATGTTAACCTCGTTGATGACTGGAGTAGCACCATGATGGCCAATAGTGCCAAAGATCCATTTTGGCGAGCCAAAGTAAGTCACGAAGTTTTTATTAACCCCACGCTTCAGGTCGAAATAGAAGGAACCTGCACCAAATGCCATGCGCCTCTGGGAAGATTCGCAGGCATAATGAATGGACAGTCCGAATATTCCATTGCCGAAATGGTGACCGATGGTGTCGCTCTCGATGGCGTTAGTTGCCTTGCCTGCCATCGCCAGTTGCCACAACCCGAAATTGCATTGCATACTGGTAATTTGATTTTCGATGATGATTCAATTGCATATGGTCCGTATTTTAATCCTTTGATTACTCCAATGGCCCTTTATTCGGGCTATACACCTGAGCAGAGTTTCCATATCAAAGACTCCAAACTTTGCGCGGCATGCCACTCGCTGGTTACACCAACCGTTGATATGGATGGCATCCCTACAGGCGGCGAATTTGTAGAGCAGGCCACCTGGCATGAATGGTTGAACAGCAGTTATCCCGCCATGGAAATCAGTTGTCAGAAATGCCACATGCCCGATTTAGGTGAGCAGGCAGTAAAACTTGCAGCGGGTTATGACACACCGCCTCGTACGCCATTCTCGTTGCATACACTTGCAGGAGGCAATGTTACGATGCTCAAAATGATGCGGGATAACAACGAAGAGCTTGGGATTTTTGCAAATGACGCTCAATTCAATGAAACAATCAATGCTACCATCGATAACCTGCAACAGCAAAGTTTGTTATTGGAAGTTACCGAAATAAACCGCACTCCGGATACCATTTATGTAGACGTGAAACTAGTCAATTCGACCGGACACAAATTGCCAAGTGGATATCCGGCCAGAAGAATGACTTTGGTCTTGACAGCAGAAGATGCGCTGAGCAACTCATTCTTCCAAAGTGGTGGTTTTGACGAAAATCAATATGTGGACGGAGAAAACCCAACGTTTGAACCCCACTATGACATCATCACGGACGAAGATCAGGTTCAGATTTACGAAATGGTGATGGGAGACATAAATGGAGATCGCACCAATGTACTGTTAAGAGCATCATCGCATCTCAAGGACAATAGACTTGTACCGCTGGGTTTCAGCGAAAGCGGCGCGCTGTATGATACTACAGAAATTGTGCTCAATATTCCTGATGCCAATTTCAACCATGATCCATCGGAGGGAAGTGGATCAGATATTATCCACTACCGCATTCCAACCAATGGTTATTCCGGACTTGTGCATCTGGAAGCGGCGGTGTATTATCAAAGTTTACCACCCGTTTGGTTGGAAGGTATTCTTGATCTCGAAACGCCTGAGGCAAATGCCTTTTCTGCCATGTACGCCAATGCAGATAAGGCTCCGGTACTTATGAAACAAATGCAGATTGACATCGCCGCGTATCAAAAGACAGAGGATGTGGATTTGACAGAGTTATTTAGAATCCAGGTATTGCGCAATGGATTGCTTAGCATATCGTCTGCAAGAGAATTTAACATGGAACTTTATACCCTCGATGGAAAATTGGTCTTCGCAGATACTGGTGTAATCGGGAAGAATACATTTCACACAGGGAAATTTAATGGTGCGTTTTTATGCGTTATGCGGGCGAAAACGGGCGAACGTAAAGTGCAGAAAATAGTGCTTCAACAAGATTAAGCTATGGGAGTCAATTCCAGATAAAGAGTGGAATTTAGTCGTCCATTTTGTAGTGATGCATCAGCATTTTTTCGAACCATCGGCTGGGAAGCATACGCATTAGCGTCAGGCTGAATCGCTGCTTTAGCGTGGCAACACGAAATCTCATACGCGGATTTTTTTGTTTTAGAATAGATGAAATTCTGTTGCCAATAATTTCCGGATTTCGCGAATGCTCCACTTCTTCGGCAACTTGTTTCATTATTCTCTTGTAGTCATCACCATAAATTTCTTCATCCACATGCGAAATAACTTTGCGTGTAGCGTTGATATTGGTTTTAAAATCTCCGGGTTCAATCAGACACACTTTGATTCCAAACCTGCGCACCTCCATGCTCAGCGATTCTGTAAATCCTTCAACTGCAAATTTGCTCGCTGAATAGATTCCCCGATGTGGAAGACCGATTTGAGCCGCCATGGAGGTAATGTTAAAAATGAATCCGTTTTTACTTTTACGAAGATGTGGGAGGCAAATCCTGCACACGTTGAGAACACCGAATACATTGGTTTCAAAAATTTCACGCACTTCTGCATCCGTTGTGTTTTCCAAAGGCCCAATCAAACCAAGTCCGGCGTTGTTTATAAGCACATCCAATTGTGTTTCACGCTGAGTCAAAAAGGCAATGGCATCACGAACTGATTTTTCGTCCCTGACGTCCATTCTGAGCATCGTAAATCCATCCAAAATATCGCCATGTTGTGCATTGCGACTGGTGCCATACACGACATAACCTTGTGATGAGAGTACTTTCGCAACAGAGAAGCCAATGCCACTGCTGGCACCCGTAACCAATACAACCATAAAATGTGTATACTTTGAAAACGCTAAAATAGACTACCGCGCTTTCTTCTTTATGAATAAGTTTGTGCCTTGTGATGAATTCGTTTAGTGAGATATTTCTGGATCAGATGGAAGAGCAGGGCTTTGCCATCATAGATGGTTTTATTGCAGATGATCGGGCGCTGGAAATAGCTTCCATTCTTGATGATTTGAGAGAAAATCAGCAGTTTAAAAAAGCCGGAATTGGACGCGTAGAAGATTATCAGATTGATAAGGCCCAACGAGGCGACTACATACTCTGGATCGATCCAGAGAATCCTGAAGGCGCTGTTGCAGAGGCGATTGAAGGATTTCATACGTTGAAGCAAGTTCTCAACCGGAGTTTATACCTGGGGATCGATCATTTCGAATGCCACTACGTTCATTATCCGGTTGGAACTCATTACCTGAAGCATGTGGATCGCCACAAATCCGGATCGCCCCGCGTTGTATCATTTGTTCTCTATCTAAATGAAAACTGGAAAGAGGAAGATGGAGGTGAGTTACGCATTTACAAGCGGGATGGATCAACTGCGGACATTCTGCCTCTATTGGGCCGAATGGTCGTTTTTCTGAGCGAAATGGAACATGAGGTACGGACAACGCACAGGATTCGCAACAGCATAACGGGGTGGATGAGACAACGGGAATTCTGATTGGTAAATATTCCATGAAAACAAAGCATCTGAAATTACATTCGCAACAAATTTTAAGGATGAACACAAAGGCCTATGTTTTTTTTCTACTTGTGCTAGCAGGAATTCTGGGATGCGACAACGGCACCGATTCTTCTGTAACACCAGGCGAGGAACAGAGAATGCAGATGAGCGACCCAGCCGTGCAGATTAGCGGAATATATGCCGATACCATCGAGGGAGAAAAAGAAGGTGAGAAAGTGTTTATCGAAGTGACCCTGAATCCGGACTCTACATTTACCCTTTCCCGGCATACAATTACCGCAGTTCCCGGACAGCCGGTTCCTGTAAAAGGCGCCCGACAGGTTATCAATGGAATTTATTTGCAGAAGGATAACTGGAAAAAAATTAAACTCTCAAGTTCCGGTGATGGAGGACGTGCCACCAGTTTCGAAATTTTACCCGATGCTTTGAAGTTATTGGATGAAAATGAATCGACCATAACGCGTGCCGGGAATTTCACAATTCGAAGGGGCACAAAAGCGATCATGAATGTTGGGCAGTATATTCTCAGTTATGATCAAAAAGCTTTTTCGAAATATCCGGTTCAGGTTTATCTGCGCACATCGGGCAACAATATTCGCATTCATAAAGCCTATCTCGATCAGGCCAAAAACTACGAAAAAGCTTTGCTGGCCTATTATGCTTTGAAATACAACACCGGTTGCGACAATGCGGGATGTGCCTTCGATGTTGCCTTGGGTATGAGTGAAGATGAAATGAAAAATAGTGTGAGGTCTACAATCCCCGATCTGTCTGATTTTACCAATAATGTGTTGTCGCCAACTGAAAGGCAGCGATTAAGTATGATACTTATCAATAAGACAAGCACCGGATTGCAGGTACACTCGGCATACTTAACTGCGAAGGATCAAAATTATACAGTAGAGGATGAGTTTAAAATTGAAGGAGATAAATTAAAAGTCATCAAGTCCTCGGGTGATTCGAAGGTGGAAAAAAAAATAATCAGACAATTCGAAAATACATTTATGTCACAAACCATTCAGCAAAATGAGATAGGCACTTTGATAAACAGGGTGAATACTGAGTTCAATGTGCATTTGAATCTGGAAGACTTCAAAAGTGCGGGTTACTCCAGATCTAGTTTGACCGACATTCTGGCGCAAAAAATTCAGGATGAGAAAAACGGTGATTGGACCTCTGATGTTGCATTTCACAAACTGAGAAATGCGGTTGTGAAAGTGAAAGGAATAAAGCCCACCGATGTAACCCTTGAAACCGATCTCAATCAGTTATTCCCATCTTCAGGAAGGAAAAAGGATATTGAGGCCATTGGCAAAGAATTGGGTTTCGAATTACAAATCCTAAAACCAAATGCGGGCCTCTATGGATTTTTCATTTTTGCATTTTTTGCTGGAATTCCGCTCTTCAGTATTGGCTGGTTCCCTGCAGCAATTACCATGGTGGTATCGGCAATCGTAATATTTATACTTACGAAATCGGCCAATCAATTTAAAATGAAAACCATAGGATTATTGGCTGATCACCTGGCGTGGAAAAATTACCTGAAGGCCAATCATGAAAGCCCGGGTGTAGACAAGTCTGAAATAATTGGCAAGTTAGAAATGCTTTTACCCCAGTGATTAGTTTTCCCAATTGTAAGATTAATTTAGGTCTGTATGTGACCGAAAAAAGGGAAGATGGATATCATTCCATCGAAAGTATTTTTGTTCCTGTTCCGCTCAACGATGTATTGGAGATTGTGCCATCAGAGAATGGGCAATTTGAGTTGTTTCTGACTGGTAGCAAAGAAACCATTGATCGCGAAAACAACATTTGTTGGAAGGCACTTATGCTTTTAAGGTCGGATTTTGAGCTAGTTCCATCAGCAATTTACCTTCATAAAAATATTCCATCAGGCGCGGGTCTTGGCGGTGGTTCTGCAGATGGTGCTTTTGCATTGAAATTATTCAATTCTTATTATAAGTTGAATCTTTCTGTCGAAGTGCTTAAAGAGTATGCAGCTATTCTGGGCAGCGATTGTCCTTTTTTTATAGAGAATAAAATCCAATTCGTATCGGGTAGGGGAGAAGTGATGCACGATCTCGATTTAAACCTGAGCAGAACAACCATTGTTGTAATTCATCCTTCGATTCATGTAAGCACAAAAGAAGCATACAGTTTAATTAATCCAAAGCGAGCCTCTCTGGATCTTAAACAGATCAATACGATCCCACGCAGCGAGTGGAAAAGCGTTGTGCGCAATGATTTTGAAACGCCATTGATTTCAAAGTTTCCGGTCATCAGGGAAATCAAAGAAGGGCTATACGATAAAGGTGCGTTTTATGCATCGATGAGCGGAAGCGGCAGTGCCGTTTATGGCTTGTTTGAAAATGATGTTGAAGTCTCAGGACTTTTCGAGCCACATTTCTGTTGGAAGGGAATGCTCTGAAATCACCTTGCTGACTTATTTCTGCGCGCGGCTATACAACCAGAGTCCCACAAGGGAAAACAAGATGTTTGGAATCCATACAGCAAGAGCGGCAGACAAACCGAGGCTCATCGCGCTTACTTGTGTAATCCGATTGATAAATACAAACGTGAAGCCAATTATAACGGCAAACAGCAAATGGAGTCCGATGCCTCCGCGTTGTTTCCTCGATGCTATGCTCACACCAATCAATGTAAGTACAAAGATTGAAAATGGACTGGCGGTGCGGTTGTATTTTTCCAATTCGAATTGAGCCACACGGCCACTTCCCCCCAGTTTCTGATCATCAATAAATTGATTGAGTTCTGTCCAGGTCATGGCACCAGCAACTTCTGCTCTTAATGCAAATACACGATCAGAGATATTGAGAAGTGTATCCAATTTGTCTTTCAATATTAGCGATTCCGTTCCGTCGTCATGGAAGGTTCGGATCTGCACTTTTTCGATGGTCCATATCTGTGTTTCCGGGTGTATGGTTGCACCGCTGCTTATAAGCTTATAGGTGAGTTTGCCGTTATTCCATTTCTCAAGAGAAAAGTCTGAACCGCTATTAGATTCGGGCCTGAAGCTGCTGAAATAGGCAATGACGCCCGGAGAAATTTCACGGTGCATGTTTTGTTCTGCAACGGTGAGAGCTCCTTTCAGGTATTGCACTTCAAATTCATACTTCACCCTATTGGCTCGGGGCACAATGATGTGACTGAGCAATAGCATCAGACTCACGAGAATACCTGCCGCAATAAAGTATGGGCGGATTATGCGTGCGTAGCTAACTCCTCCGCACAAAATGGCGATGATCTCACTTTGCTGAGCCAGCTTGCTGGTAAACCAGATGATGGTCAGAAAAATGATGAATGAACTGAGCAATGTTCCGAAGTAAAAACAAAAATTGAAATAATAATCGGTGATAATGCTATACCAGGGAGCTTCACTTTTTAAGAGCTCATCAATATTTTCGCTGATATCGAAAACAACAGCAATGAGCATAAAAGCACCTATCATAAAGAAGAAAGTTCCCAAAAACTTCTTGATGATGTATATGTCGAGTTTTTTGATCAAAGACGCTGAGCGAGTTTTTTCACTGTTTCATTTTTCCAGGAAGCAAAGGTGCCTTCAATAATCTTTTCGCGCGCTTTTTTCACAAGTCTTAAGTAAAAATTGAGATTGTGAAGCGTGCCTATCTGCAGGGCAAGAATTTCTTCTGCAACGAATAGATGACGAACATACGCTTTGGAGTAAAACTGATCTACATAACTTTCACCATCAGGGTCGAGCACTGAGAAGTCGTTGCGCCATTTTTCGTTGCGCATATTCAGAATTCCATTCCAGGTGAATAGTTGTCCGTTGCGCGCGTTGCGCGTGGGCATTACACAATCAAACATGTCAATGCCCAATGCGATGCCCTCCAGAATATTCACCGGAGTTCCCACACCCATTAAGTAGCGCGGTTTGTCTTTGGGAAGAATGCTGCAAACAAGATCCGTCATGGCATACATGTCTTCATGTGGTTCACCTACACTCAATCCGCCTATGGCATTTCCCTCAGCTCCTTTGGAAGCAATAAACTCTGCACTTTCTTTGCGAAGATCCGGATATACACTGCCCTGAACAATGGGAAATAAGCTTTGATGGTGACCATAAAGTGGTTGTGTTTCCGAAAGGCGATTAAAACAGCGATCCAGCCAACGATGGGTTATTCCCAATGATTTTTTAGCGTAGTCTTTTTCGCAGGGATATGGTGTACATTCATCAAATGCCATAATGATATCGGCGCCAATAATGCGTTGAATATCCATTACACTTTCCGGCGAAAACAAATGCCTGCTGCCGTCAATATGCGACTGGAACTTAACGCCCTCTTCGGTTATTTTTCTGCGATCACTGAGCGAAAACACCTGGTATCCGCCGCTATCGGTAAGAATAGGCCTGTCCCAACCATTGAATTTGTGCAAGCCACCTGCTTGTTGAAGAACTTCTGTACCGGGGCGTAAATAGAGGTGGTATGTATTGCCAAGAATTATCTCTGCTTTTACATCCGATTTCAGATCTTGCTGAGTAATGGCTTTAACGGTGCCTGCGGTTCCAACCGGCATAAATATGGGCGTTTGGATTACACCATGATCGGTGGTGATTTGTCCGGCACGGGCGTTGCTGGATGGATCGGTGTGTTGCAGGTCGAATTTTAACGGCATAAAAAGAAAACTCCATTAGAAGGGTGCAAAATAACCTTGAATGGAATGTGCGGCTGCAATTATTGAACTGGGTGTGTATCAGATTCGATTTAAAAACCGATCAAAAGCGGCATCCAGCAGGTTGTAAACATGTTCAAATCCTTCATCTCCACCAAAATATGGGTCGGGTACTTCGTTGTTTGGAATGCCTTCAATCTCTTCTAGAATGAGTTTTACTTTGGCGATATCGTGATCATTGCGAGCCAAAAGCACGATGTTATCAAAATTGGATTGGTCCATAGCGAAAATCTGATCGAACTCATCGAAGTCTGATGATTTGAATTGCCGTGCACGAAGGGTTGAAATATCATGACCGTGTTTCTTCATGCAGGCGACGGCCCGGCTATCCGGATTTTCACCGATGTGGTAATTGCCTGTTCCCGCGCTGTCTATTTCAAAGTGTTTATTCAATGCGACTGCTCGCGAACGAAGAATACCCTCAGCCATCGGAGAACGACATATATTTCCCAGGCAAACCATCAGAACTTTCATAATCAATCGTATTTATCAAGAATTGTATTTGGCGAAGAAAAATCATGAAAAGCATTTTGTAGAAAGAATCTTACGAATATTTTCGCGTCCGTTAATTCTCTCCTCTCATGCCTGTTTATACGCTGGATAAAGATAACTTGTGGTTTCCCTCTCCGGAACAATTTGATGGTGATGTAGTAGCTCTTGGCGGTGATCTTCGCCCTGAACGCATGCTCGAAGCCTATTCGCGCGGCATTTTTCCATGGTACAGTGAGCCAGGAGAACTGATGTGGTGGAACCCGGAATACCGTTGCGTATTGTTCTTTGAGGATCTCAATATCAGCCACAGTATGCGAAATCTGTTCAACAAAAAGCCCTACCGGGTTACCATGGACACTGCTTTTGCCGAGGTAATGGAGGGCTGCAGGTCAGGCGATCGCAAAAATGCCACCTGGTTACACGACGAAGTTTTCGATTCGTATATGCTGCTCCACAAACAAGGATTGGCGCATTCTGTGGAAACCTGGCTGGGCGACGAGCTGGTTGGCGGTCTCTATGGGCTTTGCATTGGTAGAATGTTTTTTGGTGAAAGCATGTTTGCCAAAGCGCCCAATGCATCCAAGTATGCCTTCATCACCATGGCCAAAAAGATGGACGATATGGGCTGGAAACTGCTGGATTGCCAGGTGTACAACGATCATTTGGGCACACTTGGAGCCTGCAATATGAAGCGAGCCAGATTTCTTCGTGTTTTGGGAGAAGAATTAAAATATCCCACCTTGCAGGGAGATTGGGGTAAAATGAGTTGCTTTGCAGATCGTGCATAAACTCATTCGCAAAATAAGTATCTGGTATTTCAAACGGTCTGGCTGGATTTTCTCGGGTGAAATTCCCGATTTTGAACCCAAGACAGTAATCATTGCGAATCGCTTTTCGGGAAAAAAAGACTTTGTGTTTGCATTGGCTGTGTTGACACTCACGCATTTCAGGTGCTCCATGCTTGTAGACAAACGTTATTTCAACTTTCTGATAAAAAAAGTGCTGCACAGATTGAGTTGCAGACCGTATGATTTTCGCAATCCACTTGCCGAACGCGAGCGTTTGATCACTATCTATTCCTCGCGAAAAAAACAAAGCATGGTTTTTGTAACGCGCAAGAAGTCAGAAGATCCAACCGTTTTTCGGGATGATTTTTATTTCGTTGCGCAGCGAATTAAGGTGCCAATTATCATGGTCTCATTCGATAAATTAAAACGTATTGTGAAAATTCACACCGCGTTTTTGCCTTCTGATGACAAGAG
>JBJXFC010000125.1:0-11999 GCA_046153915.1 Flavobacteriales bacterium | reverse complement strand
TCTCGACCTTTCTAAACTGGAAAGTGATCGCATCGAAGTGCACGAAACTCCCGTTCGCTTGTTCGAATATATGCGCCCTTTTGTGGCCCAGTTCAGTTCCTTTGGCGATAGCGTACGGGTGAAATTTAACTACGATTATCGCGCTGACCGGGAATTGGTAGTTTTGCTCGACAAGGAAAAGGTTGAAAAAATTATCAATAACTTCCTGTCCAATGCACTGAAGTTTTCGCCGCTGGGAAGTACCGTCGATCTAAGGGTGGAAGCACAGGGTCAGGACCTGTTGTTCAAAGTAAAAGATTCGGGCCCGGGTATCCATCCAAAAGATCTGCCCTCTATCTTCGATCGTTTCTTCCAGTCAAAACAGCCCGATGCCATAATTCAGGGCGGAACTGGAATTGGACTCTCGTTGTGCAAGGAATTGGCGGAATTGCTACAGGGCAAGGTTTGGGTTGAAAGTGAATTGGGTGCCGGCAGCACCTTTTTCTTTCAGTTTCCATTGATAAAAGCAGACAGAGCCAGCTTGGCGCTGCAGGACACATCAGAGGATTCCGGGCAAGCCGTCATACCCGTGGTGCCAATGCCCGCAAAACCAAGCGTTTCGAGCAACAACCCGAAAATTTTGATTGTCGAAGACAATGCCGATCTCAGGCTGTTTATGCGGTCATTCCTGGGAGACCATTATCAGATCCATGAGGCGGTAAATGGTAAAGAAGGCTTGGATTTGCTTCAATCCGGCCTACATCCTGACCTCATTATTTCTGATGTGATGATGCCGGTTATGGATGGTATTCGTATGCTGGAACTGGTCAAATCAAAAGACCACTTGCGCCATATTCCCTTTATTATCCTGACTGCACGATCCGACATCAAAGTAAAACTGCGGACACTAAAACTAGGCGTGGATGACTACCTGGTAAAACCGTTTGACGAAGAAGAGTTGCTGGCCCGAATCGAGAATCTGCTGCGGTTTGCAGAAGGCCGCCCCAAGCAAAAAACATCTATACTGCCTTCTAAAGCAATCCAAAACGGCGGACAAGCACCTTCAGATTTGCCGGAAGACAGCCCGGTAGTGATAACGGCAGAGGATGCTGAATGGCTCAGCCAACTTGAAATGGCGACCAATAAGCACCTTCAACAATTTAATTTCAATGCCGATTTTCTGGCCGCCCAATTGAACATGAGCGCACGCCACCTGCAGCGCCAAATCAAACGCCTGACCGGGCTCACAACCAACCAATATATTCAGGAAGCCAAACTACAACAAGCGCAGGAACTACTGGAAAGTGGCAAAGTGCTGGTAAAACAAGCAGCTGCCCAGGTTGGGTTCAAGGACGTAAAACACTTTACCGGATTGTATAAAGCCCGGTTTGGAAAATTGCCTTCGGAGGCTTGATCGAGCCAATAAAGTGTGGCACACCTTCGAGGTGTGCCACACTCGCGCTTGAGCTATGGCCCATGACATCCTGTTCATGTCCGAATCCCCCCCCCTATTTGTCCGAATTCCCCCGCATGATTGTCCGGATTCCCCCGCATCCATGTCCACATTCTCTCCTTTTCGCCCTCCTACCTTTGCCTCAGCAATAGGGTAAGTTGAATTGATACGCTTTCCCTTCCCTTAGGCTTTTTCACCCGCCTGCCGCCACTTTTGGCTTCAAACAGTCGGTACCGAAACCATGCTCCTGTCCCATTAGGGTTCACCAACACATTTTTTATTAGTTTCCCATGATGGACATTTTCTATTTACCGAACATACCCAAAATGAAATTATTCTCCCTCTCAAACAACCGAATATTAGGAGGCATTCATAAAATTGAAGATTTTTCGAACAAGCTGAGTCTGGCAGAAAAAGAAATTATTTTGGGCTGCAATGAGAAACGTATCAAGGAATTCAGCACTTCAAGATGGTTAGCAAAGAAATTATTAACCAGATTAAATTATAAAACCACCAATATTTTACCTAATGAATTTGGCGCTCCGATATGGCCAAAAGGAGTTGCAGGATCAATATCCCACTCAAATGATTTGTGCATTGTGGCTGTATCCGCGAATTCAGGTCATTCCATTGGAATTGACCTTCAAAAAATCACCACAATTAGGCCAGAGTTTACCGATTTGGTTTTAACACCTAAAGAAAAATTTCAGAACAAAACGGAATCAGAAGAAGAATTCATCATTACCACAAATATGATCTTTAGTATAAAAGAAAGTATATATAAGTGCCTCGGACACTGTAAATCGATTGATCTCGATTTTCACGATGTGGAAACTTATCATCAGTGTGGAAAATTTAACGCAAAAATCAAAAAAAGCAATTCAGAATTCGAAGGAATATACAGGATATTCCAAGATTACATTTTCACGGGATTACAAACTAAACACAAACAATGAAAAAAGAAAAACTGGCTGTCGTAGGTATTGGCTGTCGATTGCCTGGAGGAAATAATTCCCCTAAAGAATTTTGGGAATCACTTATAAATGGTGATGATGAGGTAACGGATGTTCCTTCTGATCGTTGGAATTATGAAACCTTTTTTGACAGTGATCCGACTAAATCGGGAAACATAAAAAGTAAAAAGGGTGGGTTTGTAAAAGACATTAATAAATTTGATGCAGCGTTTTTCGGATATTTTTCCGAGGAGGCGTCTCAAATCGATCCGCAACAAAGAATGGCGCTTGAAGTAAGTGTTGAAGCTTTGGAAGACGGAGGAACGACATTAGAAGCCATCAGCAATACAAACACCAGTGTTTTTGTGGCAGGTTTCCTTTACGATCATTTGTGTGCGCAATCAGAAAGTATCAAAAGAAATACATTAAACCCTTATGCTGCTATGGGAATTGGCGTTTGCTCGTTGGCAAACAGAATTTCCTGGTGTTTAAATCTGAAAGGACCAAGTGTGAGTGTTGATACGGCTTGCTCCGGTTCCTTGGTTGCCCTGCACATGGCATGCAACAGTATCTGGAATGGTGAAGCTGAACAAGCTTTAGCCGGAGGTGTAAACGCCTTGTTACGCCCGGAATCTTCCATGATCATGTCTAAGGCCGGATTTTTAAGTCCTGACGGAGCCTGTAAAGCTTTTGATGCTTCCGCTAACGGATATGTCAGAAGTGAAGGATGCGGAATCGTTTTAATCAAATCACTTTCCAAAGCAATAGAGGACAACGACGATATTTACTGCATTATACACAACACTGTGGTAAATCAGGATGGTTATACCTCAGCCGGATTTACGGTTCCCAATCAGGCCGCTCAAATAAATATGCTTGAAACGGTATACGGGAACGCAGGAGTTGATCTTTCAAAAGTAGAATACATTGAAGCTCACGGACCAGGAACACCGTTAGGAGATCCTATTGAAACAGGCGCTTTAGGGAAAGTTTTGGGTCAGGAGAAAAAGGATGATTCGAAAATTCTGATTGGTTCGGTAAAAACGAATATCGGTCACTTGGAAGGTGCTTCCGGTATTGCGGGATTTATCAAAGCGAGTTTAGCTTTAAGAAACAATAACTTACCGAAAAACTTACACTTTAATACGCCAAATCCGGATATTGATTTTGAAAAACTGCGATTAAAAGTTCCAACGGAAATCACCCCTCTAAGCACAGAAGCATTGGCGGGAGTAAATTCATTCGGTGCGGGAGGAACAAATGCACACGCGGTTATCCAAGCTTATATCAATCAATCAAAAGTTTCAGAATATCCGCCGTTTTTCAACAGACCGATTTTCACCATCAGTGCAAAATCAATGGATGCGTTGAAAGAACTGTGTTCAACCTATATTCCGTTTGTTAAGCAAAGCGATGAAACGATTGAAGATATCTGCTATTCGCTTTTTACGAGAAAATCTAAATTCAGACATCAGATTTATATCGCTGCCAACACAATTGAGGAAATCGTAAAAGGTTTGGAGGCATTTATAAAAGGCGAAAATTATCCTTCTCTTTTTTATACCGAGAAAAAGAAGGTAAACGAACCTAAATTAGCCTTCGTTTTTTCCGGACAGGGTGGACAATGGGCCGAAATGGGTCTTACTTTAATGAAATTCGAACCGGTTTTCAAAAAAGTGATTGAAGCGTTCGATGCGGAGTTTACTACTGTTTCCGGATTTTCAATAATCAATGAGATTAAAAAAGAGGCTTCAAATACTGAAATTGACGAAACAAGAACCGTTCAGCCTGCCGTAATTGCCATCCAAATAGCGACATTCGAATTATTGAAACATTACGGAATCAATGCCGATGCCGTAACAGGTCATTCAATCGGTGAAGTGGCTTCCATCTATGCCAGTGGCTCCATTACGTTGAAACAGGCAGCCCATGTCATTTATCACAGAGCAAGAATTCAGAACAGGGCAAGCGGTACGGGTAAAATGCTGGCGGCTGCAATAACTGTTGCAAAAGCAATTGAACTGATTGGTAATGACGGTGACAGAATTCAGGTGGCAACAATCAACGGACCTGAAATCCTTACCATTTCCGGTGATGAGGAACCGCTTCTAAGAATTTCAAAAGAACTTGAAAAACAGAATATTTTCAATCGCTTCGTAAACGTAAAAGTTCCATATCACAGTTATCTGATGGAACCTTTAGAGGAAGAAATTATCGATGTTTTAGGTAAAGTTGATTTTGGTGCAACAACTACGAAATTGTATTCAACCGTTCACGCCGATGAATTAAAAGGGGAAGCTATCAATGGTGAATACTGGTATGAAAATATCCGTAAAGCGGTTTTGTTTACCGATACCATCTGCAAGATGAAAGAAGACGGCTTCAATAGTTTTATTGAAATTGGCCCGCATCCTGTTTTAATTACCGGTATTTTAGAATTGGCAAAAAAATTCAATTGGGAAGACGTTAAAGCGGGAGAAACGCTTAATAAGAAAAAAGCAGACAACCCATTCTCCTTCTATGATGCCATTGTAATGTGGCTTTCTCAAAACAGCGCCGAATCATTACACCTTAAAAAAGGAAAAGCAATCCGTTTTCCAAAATATGCCTGGCAACATCAGGAATTCATAAGTGAAAACGCAGAACAAAGGGAATTCCGTTTAACGAAAGAAGTATATCCGTTCTATAAAAAACATATCCAATTTGCATCCAACGGAGAACAGCAATTATGGCAAGTGGGTATAAGTACGGATGTTTCACCATACGTGGCAGATCACAAGATGGACGATTCTATCATTTTCCCCGGAGCGGCTCATGTTATGATGGTAATGGCGGCTTCCAGACATTTTTTCCCTCATAAAGAAATTTTCCTGAGTGATTTAAAGTTCGAAAATGCTTTAATTGTTCCGGAATCCAAAGGAAGTTATCTGGATGTTCAGGTTGAAATGTTCAATAACGATGGCAGTTATCAAATCTGTTCAAAAGACAATTCCAACGACGATGACAGTGGCTGGAAAAGAAATTCGAGAGGTAAAATCATCGCGACGAAAGATACCTTCCAATCAAAATTGGATTTCAGACTGGATGATTTAAAAACGAGATTCAATCAAACAGGGACAATAAACCTTGATCCTCAAAATTTCTACGATCACATCAGAAAAGCAGGTTTGTATTACGGACCCACGTTCCAATGTATCAAAGCATTACAATACAGACAAGGTGAATCTTTGGCGCGGATCGAATTGAGTCCGGATTTGTTACAGGAAACAAAACGATATGATATCCACCCTTCCCTTTATGATGCACATTTACAGGTAAGTTTTGCCTCACAGCACATGGAAGGAGATATCAACATTGTTTATCTGCCGGATCAGATTGAAAGAATCAAATTGCATGATGCCGAATGCACTCCGGTTTGCTGGGCGTATGTGCAAAACACACAATTGGATGACGAATGGTTGTGTTCAAACCACCTTTTGTTCAATGATAAAGGCGAACTGATTTCCGAATTGGTCGGAATGAAAGCAAAAGCAGTCTCAAACAATAACGATGCATACGGTAAAAGATACGATGAATGTTATGCGTACGAATGGCTGAACAGCAATGACGTCCGGGAGGAAAACAGCATGATTGTTCTACATGAAATTAAGAAATGTATCATCATCGCAGAAAGGGAGGCTTATGCCGAAGGATTAATCCATTGGATAAATACCGAAAAACCTTCCGTAGAGGTTGAAATATTTAGTATGGACCAAATCAGAAAAGATTGCCTCCATGTGTATGATTTGGACAGAAGAACTCATATTGTTTATTTCCCGACTGACAAAACCGAACAAAACGAAATCGGAGCCAATACATTTGAATTTATCGAACTTGGCCAGGCAATTATCCGTGCAAACAGTTTGGCGAATCTTTTTGTGATTACCAAAAACGCAACGGTAGTTCACAATCAGGAGAAACCTTTAAATATCAATCAATCGGGTATTATCGGAGCTTTGAGGGTTTTCTGTAATGAATATCCGAATATTCGTGTTTCATTGGTGGACAGCGACTATAATTTTAAAAACGAGGAGGTGTTTTTGGATACCATTTTCGAATTGAACGTCGATGTTCATCACTCGGAAATCGCCATTCGAAATACAGAAAAATTCATCCGAAAATTATTGCCCGTTATCCCTACAGGAAATACTGAAAGTAAATCAGTAAAAGCTTTCGGTTCAAGTTACACGGCTTTCAACGCCCAAAAAGGAACCATTGGCGCGATAGAATTCAGAGCGAAAATACTCAGACAGATTAAAAATGATGAAGTTATAATTGATGTGAAAGCTTCTGCCTTGAATTACAAGGACGTATTAAATTCGATGGGAATTCTTTCTCACGAATCGGTAAAAGGCGGTTTAGCAGAGGATAGATTGGGACTGGAAGTATCAGGTATTATTAGCCAAGTTGGAAATGATGTGACCGATATCAAAGTCGGCGACGAGGTTGTAGCACGTGTGGCCAACGGTTTCTCAGGCCAATTGATCTCCAATCAAAACTGTGTCGTTAAAAAGCCGAAACATTATTCGTTTGAAGAAGCTGCAGCTGTACCAGTTGTTTACACAACAGCCTATTATGGTTTGGTAACACTTTCAAGAATTGAAGCAGGAGAAACCGTTTTAATTCACTCCGCTACAGGTGGTGTAGGGATTGCGGCTATCAATATTGCAAAAATAAAAGGTGCCAACATCATTGCGACAGCTGGAACAAGACAAAAGAGAGCACAATTAAGAAAGGATTACGGTATAACCCACGTATTTGATTCCCGTTCCAACTCATTCTACGATGATGTAATGAATGTTACCAGTAACCGTGGTGTTGATATGGTACTGAATTCCCTGAGTGGCGATTTGATTCTTCAGGGACTGAAATGCCTTGCGCCTTATGGAAGATTTGTAGAGTTAGGTAAAACCGATATCTACAAATGGAGTACCATTAACATGCAATTACTGGCAGAGAATATTTCTTTCCACGTTGTGGATGTTGACCGATTGGCGAGCCAAAAACCAAAACTTCATTTCCAATTACTGAAAGAAGTGGTGGCTTTTATCGAAGAACACCAAATTCAGGCTATTCCGGTTACGGTTGATTCCATTGCGAATGTAGGTTCGATGCTGAAAAAAATGACCCGTGCCACTCACGTTGGTAAGATGGTGGTAAATATGACCGATGAAAACATTGCTGTTTTACCAAATATCGAATTCAATGTAGATGAAAACTCACCCGTAATCATTACCGGAGGAGCAAGTGGTTTAGGATTAGAGTATGCCGAATGGTTTGCGCAGAAAGGAATTAAAAACCTCGTTCTTGTAAGCAGAAGCGGTTGCAAAAACGAGTCGGATGCCAACAAAGTTGAGGCTATCAGAGCAAAAGGAATTAATGTGGTGATGAAAAACTGTGATGTTTCTTCGGCTGCTGCAGTTCAGGAAATGATTGATGGTACGTTGGCAGAATTTGGAGATGTTCAGGGAGTTGTTCACGCAGCAGGTTTACTGAATGATGCCATGTTTCCGAATATGACTAAAGAAAGCTTTGATATTGTCTTCAATGCAAAAGCAGGAGGTGCCTGGAATTTTTATCAGGCACTTAAAAAATCGAATTCTAAGCCTGATTTCATTCTGTTAATTTCATCCATGTCATCCGTATTAGGATTGAAAGGACAGTGTAACTACGCTGCTGCCAATTATATGGAAGACGCTTTGTGTGAAATGTGGAAAGCCGAAGGACAAAACGCCTTCTCCATCAATTATGGTGTGCTTGGAGAATATGCAGGTATGTCAAAATCGGATAAAGACGAAACGGGCGTACTTGACTTATTGGCTGCGCACGGATTGAGTTCAATGCGAAAGTTTGAAGTGTTCACAAAATCGGAAATGCTATTTGTGGATAAACCGGTACACCGATTGGTCGCTGATATCGAATGGAAAAAGTTCGGTTTAGCCTATCCGAATCTTGTAAGAGACTCGAAATTTGATGAAGTATTTAAAAATGCGGGCAAGAAATCAAAAGGCGGTTCTTCAAAAGGCATGACTTTAGGGGAAGAATTAATTGTACTTGAACCGGAAGAAAGAATCATCAAACTTTCGGATAAAATTGCAAATTCCATTTCAGATCTTACAGGAAAAGCGCTTAGTTCCATAGACATCAACGAACCTATTTCGAAATGGTCGTTAGACTCCATCATGCTGGGGCAAATTTCATCCTGGATCATTAAAAATACGGGGGTAAACTATCCGCTTATCAAATTGGTGAAAGGGCCTTCCATTAATGAAATAAGCAAAGAATTGCTTCCGCAAATAATGAAAGAAGGAGACTCGGGTGATAACCAGAAATCGCAGTCATCCACTATTGACGACGGAAATGCCTTATTTGAACTTGGGGTTGTTAAACTTAACGATTGGGTTGTTCGTGGTGCTTCCACCGGAAACGAATCGAAACGAATTATCTGTTTCCACTCTATGGGTGTGGGGGCTTCCCTGTTTACAAACTTCTTATTGACTCCGCCCGAAGACACCGACATTATAGCGATTCAGTTACCAGGAAGGGAAAACCGCATGTCCGAACCACACATTAATAATATTGACGAGGTGGTGGAGATGTTATTCCCGATTATTTCGGAGTTTTTAGATAAACCGTATGTTGTTTGGGGACATAGTTTCGGAGGGATTATTGCTTACGAAACGATCCATAAAATTAAAAGTCACGGTTTAAGAACGCCGGAACATTTCAACATTACCGCTACAATTGCACCGGATCTGGTTAAATTATGGCAGAACAGAGATGTTGTAATCCGGGTGCTGAATGAGAACAACAGGGCCGAATATTTAACCGCATTATCCCGGTACATTGAAAACCCTGAATTCCTTGAAAGAATCTTGCCTGTAATGAGAAAAGACATGCCTTTATTAACCAGTTATAATTTCAGGTATAAAGGCCAGTTGGATATTCCAATAACATGTTGGGCCGCCAGACAGGATGATATGGTTTACACGGATGAAGTTTTCGAGTGGGAGAAATTCACATCAGGCGAATTCAATAAAATTGAAGTTGACGGTGACCACTGGTTTATCAACAGCAATAAAGAACTGATTCTTGAAAATTTGAATACCATGTTATCCGTCTTAGTAACGATGAAATAAAAGAACGGGTCGAAATCGCGAACTTATTATTTCATCGCAACTTAGTTTAATTCGATATGAATCTTTCTAAAAAATACGAATCTGTTGACAGGGAAATCAGTAAAAAAATCACAGACGAATTACTCCTCTGGATAAGGGATTTCTTTAAGACAAGGGTAAATTCAAGATGGATCGATGAGCGCCGATGTATTCCGCCTCATATTGTTTTGGAATTTGCAAAAAAAGGACTGTTCGGATTTCATATAGAAAAAAAGCATGGTGGTTTAGCGCTTAATGCATCCGATTGGATTCGTCTGATCGGGCAATTGGGGGCGCTGGACGCCACGATTAGTCAGTTGGTGGCTATCAATGCTTTATCTATACGACCGATAATGTCTTATGGTTCCGAGGAACAAAAATCTAAGTATCTCGAAGATTTAGCCAAGGGAAATACCCTGTGTGCTTTTGCTCAGACAGAAGATAGAGCAGGTACCAATTTTACGCATTTGAGAACAACGTCTGCCTTTAATCAGTCACAGAACGAGTGGACTATCAACGGCGATAAAATGTGGATAGGAAATGCAGGATGGTCCGGAATGATGGTAATCATCAGTAAGGCAACCGATGAAAGTAATACCGATTTAGGTTTGAATTCCTTTCTGGCTTTTACGGATGCACCAGGAATTGAATTGGGCGTAGAACTCAATACGTTAGGATTAAGAGGCGTTGTTCAAAACAAAATCAGACTCAACAATCTTAAAATTCATCATTCAATGCTCCTCGGAAATCAGGGCGAAGGAATGCAGGTTGCCGTAGACGCAATGAGTTTCACGAGATTGGTTATTTCTGCCCAGCAAATCGGTTTGATGAAAAGAGCCGTTCTGATTGCGCATGATTTTGTCACGAAGAGAGAAGTCTCAACAGGAAAACTGATTGAAAATCCGGTTGCAATCAACATCTTAAGTGAGTGCATTGCCCGAATTCTGGTGATTGAAAAATTCCTGAACATCATTGCCGTTTCTTTCGATAAAAACGAAGAAATAGCGCCTGAGATAAGTTCAATATGTAAAGTCCTGTCAACTGAGTTTGCCGGTTATGTAACGGATAAAACATTGCAGTTACTCGGTGGAAGAGGCTATGAAGAAAACAACGTTATTCCGCAATTGGTGAGAGATACCAGGGTGACCCGAATTTTTGAAGGGCCTTCGGAAGCACTTTTATGTTTTGTAGGTTCCCGAATAAAAGTTGACGGAGGCAAGAAGATTTTCTCCACTTTATTTGACCCAAATTCCATTGATGATGTCACTTCTGAAATCATTGAAAAGATAGCAGAATCCGATTCCTATGCGTATGAATTTGACATCAGTGACAAACAGAAAGAATTCTGGAAAGAATATAAATCAGGGGTTATCGGAAGTTGGGCCATCCTAAAACTAACCGCCAATGCGTCTGATGACTTCAATGAAGACATACTCGCATGGCTTGATTCCGGTTATGCCGAAATGCCAAGATTTGTTCAGGGAGACTGTTTTTTATCCGCAGATTTCATCGACTCGACAATCCGGAAATTCATTCAGGAAGTTGGATTTGACAAACAACTTTCACCTTCGTTAAATTGGGAAGCCGATGAATTACTGAACGTTTAACTGAATTCGATTAGCACCACCGGGCTCACCACCAACCAAGCCATACAGGAAGCCAAACTGCAACAAGCAAAGGAACTACTGGAAAGTGGCAAGGTGCTGGTAAAACAAGCAGCTGCCCAGGTTGGGTTCAAGGACGTAAAACACTTTACCGGATTGTATAAAGCCCGGTTTGGAAAATTGCCTTCCGAAGCTTGATCAAGGGCGTGGGATATCCTGTTAATGTCCGAATTATCCCCATAATATCCGGATTGTCCCCCATAATATCCGGATTGTCCCCTATGATGTCCGGATTGTCCCCTATGATTGTCCGGATTTCATTCTTTCGTCCATTTACCTTTGCCCTCGCAATAGTGTAAGTGGAATGGATAACTTTCCCTTTCTCTGTTGTTAATCCCACCCACCGATTCGTCATCCGGAGTTTTAGCTCCGGCGATTATTGTCACACTACATTAACTCACTTTTTAAATTTTTTTTCGCATGAAACATTTTGTCTTTTTTGCACTGCTTTTTTTATCCACGCTTGCTTTCAACAGCTGCAACAAAAGCGGAGAATTCGTGAAACCGGATCCTATCCACTGGGAGTATGAGCACCCCGACTGGTCACACGAAGGTTATGGGGACTGTGCCGGCAAGGTGCAGACTCCCATCAACATCAACACCGCGTCCACTGTCAAAACACAGTTGGGTGACCTTACTTTTGGTTACGCCCCTTTCCCCATGAAAATCATTGACAATGGGCACACGATCCAAGTGAACGGGGACGGAAAATCCAAAGTGACCCTCAACGGCACCTCTTTCACCTTTAAACAAT
>JBJXFC010000124.1:0-6344 GCA_046153915.1 Flavobacteriales bacterium | reverse complement strand
AATGTATTTAGGATGTGCATCGATGTAGTTTTTAGCTGCACCATGCGCATCATCACGAATGTCCGGATTGTTATACAATTGCAGATCGCGGAATATGTACTCGTAATGTTCTACTCCAGATTTCCATTCAATACCACCCAAGTTGGAAGAGGTTGACTGTGCATTTGTGTTCGTATTCAGCACTAGCGAATTGGCCGTGTTTTGTTGCGTGGCTTTGGAGGACACTTTGCATGATGCATTCATGAAAGTTTGATTTCCACCATAGAAAGTAATCATGCCGTCACCCACAGATCTGTTGTTGAAGGCAAGTCCGATCACTTTGCCGGTTTGCAGTGTAAGTTGTGCTTGCTTGTCATAGGCTGCAATATGCACCGTTCCTGCACTTTCTATAAGCCCATCATCGGCTTTGGTAGTGAGCCCATTCAACAACATTTCTCCTTTGTTGTAGAATTCTGTGAGTTCAATGCGAACAGTATCATGCACAGTTTTATCATTCAGCTCAAATGCAAATGCCGGAATGACCACTTTGGTCCCTTCCTTTCCCTGAATTTGATTTTCTATTTTTGGATTGATATAAAAAACCTGAGCGGGTTTTTTGCCGAAATAATCTGACAGAGAAAGAACGTCGTCTTTGCCGTTGGTCCAGATTTCTACGCGGCGGTTCAGGGCAAGACATTCTGGAGTGTCTTCATTGCAAACGGGATTGCCTTCTCCAAAAGATTGTTCGAATACATTGCTGAAGCCATTTTTCCTCAGATACTCTGCAACAGCCTTCGAACGTTTGGCAGCAAGTTCTGTGTTGTAGTCATCCGAATTTCTTGAATCTGCAAATCCCTGCACCCGAAAGAGCATGTCTTTGTCTGCAGTGTGGTTCTTTGTCCATGCGTCCAAAGAATCCATGGCGTTTTTTTTCAACTCGCAGCTATTCGTTGCAAATAAGTTGTGTTGACTTTGAGCCTGAGCGACACCTTGAAGAGATATTGCAATCAGGATAACAGTTAGAATGTGAAGAGCCTTTTTCATAGGATTGGGTTTTTAAGTGAATGTCGAAATTCGAAAAAGGTCACCCGGGGTGTTTCCGGAAAAAGAGGGATTAATTATTTCCCAAAAAAATATTTCAGCTTATTCTATCGAGCGAAAATTCAAATTTGACAAGGGTTTAATGAGGTATTGATAACACCATTTAACAGCCAAACTTTGAGTTCTGAGATGAAATATTTCTTTCATTTTATGAAATATTTAGAATTGCGGCATCGTTGTTGTTAATGAAACGTTACTCAACCTTTATTCCTTAAATGCAATGAAAATATCCGTTCAAATCTCGATTTGCGTTTTGCTATCTACTCTTTGTATTACCTCTTTTGCTCAACTTACAACGGAAACCACCTCGGTCTTTTTCTCTTCAGACCGACATGAGTTAACGCGTGATGCGCGCAAGAGTCTCGATGCCTTTATGGCTGTAAATCCGATCCAACAAGGGTGTTCGTTTCGCATTTATGGTTATACCGATAGCGACGGCAGCGAAGATTACAACAAAGACCTTGCTGCGCGAAGATGTGAGAGTGTCCGCAACTATCTCTCGGTTGCGGGCATGGATGCCGAAGTAGCGGCATTCGGAGAAGTCAATCCCTTTTCTGATAACACCACAGAAGAAGGCAAACAGGCCAATAGAAGGGTGGAGGTTTATCTGGATTGCAGGGTGAGGGATAAGGTATTGCCAGTTGTTGAAGAAAAACCTGTGGTTGAAGATGCCGCAAAGGCTCTGGCAAAGGCTAGAATGGACACTCTTTTAGCGCTTTTGGCTGAGCCTGCCCAAATTTTTTTCATTGACCCATTTAGTGATACCACTTTAAATTGTAAAAGGGGTAGTAAGTTAATTTTTACTGCAAATTCAATGAAATTATCTGGAGCACAATCGGGTGATTTGGTGAAAATTGAAGTCATTGAGGTATTTGATAAAAGTGATATGATATCGTACAATATGACGACCAAATCTGGAAGTGCCATATTGGAAAGTGGTGGAATGTTGGACATAAGGGCTTCCTTTCAAGACAAACCAGTTAAAATGAATGCAGGTTCAACATTTACTGCCATGGTGCCTTCTCAGGAATTCAATCCAGATATGAGTCTCTTTGATGCCAAACGCATCAACGATGATATTCATAGTCTAAATTGGAAAGAGCGTAGCGTTTCGAATTTCGATTATTTTCTTTCTGATTCGTTTTTCGATTGTTATTATAAAAGCAAAGTAAGTAGTTACAAATGCAACTTGTGGTGCAGACTTAAAGGTCGGTTCAGTAAAAATTATAGAAAATACGTTAGAATAAGACAGAAACCAGGCACAGAGAAAACCTGCGATGCCTTTGATCGACTCCTTGAAAAATTCAATCAGGAAACAAAAGATGAAATGGTGAAAGGCTTATGGGAAGATGAATTCAAAAGATGGCAAGTGAATACTATTGAAGAATACTATGCCGCCAGAATGAAAGCACGCGACGAAAAGATGGAGGAAAGTATCAAGTCAAATAATGGCTATTATGTTTTTTCAAATGCTGGCTTTGGCATGGTCAATTGCGATTTTTTTAAGTTGATCAACGGAAGAATGTTGGACCTGAACGTTCATTTGAATGATGAGCATGTTTATTGCACTTTTATTATTCAAAAGGCAAATTCATGTCTGCCTTCTTCAAAAGAATCTTTTGGTTGTTCATTCGAAATTCAAAATGGCACAATCGGCACCGTTGTAGCCATGAAGTATGAAAATGGCGGAGTATTTTATGCTCAAAGGCATGTTACGGGTCCTGGTGAAGTGAATGACCTTCATTTTGAAAAGTTATCTATGGAAGAAATTCGGGATCGCCTGGCGAAGTTGAATGACATGCCACGAAGTGTAGCCATGCGATAGTTCACAATGGCACCATAGCAAAGTCTTCAATTCATTACGTTGGCACAGAATCAAACGACCTGCAGTGTAATAACTCGATAACATGCGCATTTGCTTTTTAAAGCTTATGGCACACATAAATAACTACTTACTCCACAACCACCTTCTCGCGCATAATCACCGTTCCATCCACCACCACATCTGCCAGATAAACTCCGGTGCTGAGTGACTGAATATCGACACTTGATTTTTTACCTGTGCATGTCTGTGTCATCACCAATTGTCCAACGGCATTGCGGATTTCAACCTGCCAGTTTTGTGGCCAGGTGTTTTTGATTTCGATATTCAACAATTCATTGGCTGGATTGGGATAGACATTGGCAGTTGCATAACTGAGGTCTTCTGTGCCAATAGTGGGTTGTGAACCGATGGTAAATACACCATGTGCAGGGAAGTCGTAGGTCGCTTCGAGAACAGGACCCTGAATCAACAACGGAACAAAAATCAGATTTCCACCCGCTACAAATTCATCGCCTTCGGATATAATCAAACCGATGTTTTGTGTTTCTTCCAAGTCGCTAGCCATGATGCGGATGGTTACTTCGCCCACATCTCCTGTTTCATCAAAAGCCCAGGTGCGTTGCGTGCGCGGACTCAAAATCGGATACAACTCATTCACCACCGATAGTGACGCGTTGTCGGTGCCAATCAACAAATAATCGCCATCCTCAAGCGATTGCGGATTCATGATGCGGATGATTTGTTTGCCCTGTGCTTCGTCGTGGTAATCGTATTCGGTTTCGCGTCCAATGCCGATTACTTCTTCATTTTGTTCTGGATGATGATACAGTGCAATGGGACCAAGATCGATGCCGTATTTGGCAGCCATGTAGTTGTTTACAATGTTGTGATGCGAGTTCATCAGTCGTGTGCGATACATGAAGTGCTCAGCAATTTTTCCTTTGCCAAATCGCTCTTCATAATCCCAACCGATGTGGATTTCATCGATGGTGGTTGTGTTGTCGCGCAATCCGATATCAACACCATTGTGCGGGTATTTATTATCGTCGAATACCTGTGTCATGACCTGATGCAAATCGTCCTGATGGTAGATCATTCCGTAGATATGTGGCGCTGAACCATCACCGATGTAAAACACATTCGCACCGCTTGAATTTTCATTTAGGTCATAAACATCTCCGTGGTATTGCGATTCATTTTTCCACGGATGCATCAGGTATCCATTTGCTTTGCGCGCACTTGCAAACCATCCATGATCGTTGAATTCGATGCTATCAGCTTCTACCATGATATAGGCCGATAAACTTCTTCCAGGTAGTACATCTTCCAGAATCAGGCAATCATCATCTCCATCGAAATACAACGCGGGTTGACCGTTGATTCCATCTTCAAGAACAATGGGTCTTTGATTTTCGTTGTTCTGAATGGCAGGATATCCGTTGCCACTCACGTCATTCCACATCTGCACCTGATCGCCGGGGCCATTGGCATTCATATCTGCTCTAAGCCATAGAGCAAGTGTTTCTGTATCTCCCACACCACCCGGACCATCAGCGCCGAGCTCTTCCGGAGCTGCCACAAAAAACATGCTGATTGTATCGCTTTCAAAAGTTGGAATATTAAATTCATTGTCGAATGCTACTCCGTTGGGAATTGCAACGCGCACTTCTCCAAATGTTGTAGGTGTAATGGTTGCCGTATAATTTGCTCCAGAACCTGTGATTGCATTGACGGTGGCATTTTCCACCCAGATATCCGAAAAGTCAGTGAAACCGTTTACAGGAGTTTCATTCAGGCTGCGATAAAAAACTATGGCGACATCAAAACTTCCAAAGATTTCGTTGGTGGCATCACTGGAAACAACACTTGCAACCGCTGGAAAATTATTCGTTTCTGCGCTGTACAAATCACTTTCCCATAAACCGCGACCGTAGGTGGAAGCTTTTAGACGGTGTTGACCAGGATCTTCGCTATAGAATATTTCAAGCTCTGTAACTCGCGCACTGTAAGGCATCCCGGTATTAAACGAAATCCATTCATCCAATAGTGAATCGCGATAAAACACACCCAGATCGGTGCCTACATAAAGTCCTTCATTCGAAAATAAAGTGGTGTCCATCACAATGGTATTGGTTACCACATCCGGCATTTCCGGTGTCATCAAATCCCATGTCATGCCTTGATCCTGGCTGATATATACATCATTGTGAAAACAGATATAAACGATATTGGTATCTGTAGGATGTGTTTCAATGGAGTTCACAGGTGTTTGGTAGAAAGGCAATTCGTTGCTGAGTGTTACCCAGGTCACGGAATCACTCAAAAGATTGTTGGTACGGAAAAGTTTTCTGGAACCTTCACTCACATACATGATATTCGGATTGCTCATGCATATTTCAATTTCATTGATATCTGTATTGTTGTTCCCTCCCAGATTATCGCTGATTTTGGTCCAAACAATGCTGTCCTTTTCGGGATGTTTGATGTTGAATGTCCGCCAGATATTCTTCAAACCAACGAACATCGTATTGCCAGTTGTATCACTTTTGGCAAGTGTATAAGGCGTATTCCATGCACCACCTTCATCAATGCCTAAAACATCAAATCCACAAATCTTCTGATTGTAAACTTCCGTATTCGTGCGGTAGATATCTCCGTAATAAATACTGCCATATCTCCAATTGGGATCCGAGTGATCATAAGAACATTCGAATCCATCGCCGCCGCCGCGTCTTCTCCAGTATACACCATCGTATTCGGCTGTTCCGTTGTCCTGGAATCCAGTGAGGGTATGATTAGGATTGTGGGTTGATTGACCGAGTTGATAAATCTGTCCGGTAACAATGTTCGTGCTGATATCCTTCCAGTCGGTATTGTCTTCGTAATGATACAATCCACCATCGTTGCAAGCGTAGAGGTCGTTGGTGTAGGGTGACATCACAACGTAATGCTGATCCACGTGCACAAAATTGGGATTGATATCCGTCCAGGTTGTTCCGCCATCGATTGATTTTTTTAAGCGAATTCCACCAACATACACCGTTTCGGCATCTTCTAGATCGGCAGTAAGGCAGAGGTCGTACCACGCTTGTCCGCCATCGCTGCTTCCATCCGCAGACCAGCCCATGATGTTGGGCGAATCACTCATTTCGGCGAAAGTAAGTCCGGCATCAATGCTGCGGTAAAATCCGTTGAAAGCGTAGGTGCCTGTGCGAAGAACGTATACATAATCTGGAGCTGCAGGTGTTACGGCCACAAGCATGCGCGATGATGAACCAAGTGTATTGTTCATCCAATCCCAGGTTGTTCCGCCGTCATAACTGATGTACAAACGACCACTTGTTGTAATGTAAATCGTTTGAGGATTGGTAGGATGAAATTCAAGGTCTTCGTAATCGTTGTTGTTGGGGCCGATATCTACCCACGTTGCGCCTTCATC
>JBJXFC010000115.1:0-7079 GCA_046153915.1 Flavobacteriales bacterium | reverse complement strand
GCGCAAGTCTCCCGCCGGAGAATACGAACCAATGAAGCAAGTAGCTTCCCCGACACCACCCAACTCCGAAAGCGATGTCTGATTGCTGCCATCCAGGCTTTCGGCTTTAAAGGAGCCGTAGTAATATCCGACGAAATATATATTTCCGCTGGGATCCAGGCAAATGTCTAAGACCTCGTCGTCTTGATTGCCTCCAACAGTAATCAACCATAGGATATTCCCAGACATGTCCATTTTACACAGAAATCCGTCATCGTTCCCCTCACTTGTAACGTTGGTTTGTGTGCTGCCTGTGATATTGCCAAAATCGGGTACCTCCAAATCAGACAAGTCATCTACCATACCAGCACTGTATATAAATTGATTCGTGGTATCGACAGCGACGGAATAAACAAAATCGTCATTTGTAAAATCGGATTGCAAAATCCAATTGGAGGTGATACTCTGAGAAAACAAATGGAATGAACACAATGACAAACTGATGATTGTCAGCAGCATACGTAACATTTTGTGCACGAATGTGTCGTTATGTGTCATAGAGAGATAGGGTGGGTGTCTGGCAGAATTATTCATTCAAAGTCTGCTAAACCCCTGTTTCTACGGGCATTGTGTATTGTAAGTTTCATATTGTCCGAATTACACTTTCCCTGGTCCAGACGTAGGGTTTTATTCTAGATTTGACCATTCTAATTTGAGATTTGCAACATGACCTTGATTAAATCTATTTCCGGAATTCGCGGAACCATTGGGGGCAGAGAAGGTGATGGCCTTACGCCCCTCGATATTGTGAAGTTTACCTCTGCATTTTGCGCCATGATGCAACAAAAGGCCGGAACAAAATCAATCCGAATTGTTGTTGGCCGGGATGCACGAATCAGCGGATCTATGGTCAATGAGCTTGTTTGCAATTCCCTGATTGGTATGGGCGCAGATGTGATCGATCTCGGATTGAGCACCACCCCAACGGTCGAAATTGCTGTTCCTTTAGAAAAGGCCCATGCTGGTATAATTCTCACCGCAAGTCACAATCCACGTCAATGGAATGCCCTCAAATTACTCAATGAAAAAGGTGAGTTTATTTCTGCAAAAGAGGGCGAAGCAATGCTTGAACTCGCCGAGAGTGGCACCGTGGAATTTGCCACCATCGACGCTTTAGGCAAGCGGGAAAACAAGGATTATTTGCAAAAGCACATCGACGAAATTCTTGGATTCGGGCTTCTCAATAAAGAGCTCATTAAGCAGGCAAATCTTCACATCGCAGTAGATGCAGTGAACAGTACAGGTGGTATCTACGTTCCAGCTTTATTGGAAGCTCTTGGAGTGCAGCGCATCAAAAAATTGTATTGTACTCCCAATGGCGATTTTCCTCATAATCCAGAACCACTTCCAGAAAATTTGAAGGATATTTCGGCTCTAGTCATTGCTGAAAAGTGCGACCTCGGTATTGTTGTAGATCCCGACGTAGACCGTCTCGCTTTTGTTTGTGAGGACGGAACCATGTTCGGTGAAGAATACACGCTCGTGGCAGTGGCTGATTTTGTTTTATCAAAAAAGAAAGGCAATACCGCCTCCAATCTTTCGTCTACACGAGCGCTCAAAGATGTAACAGAAAAGCATGGTGGCACTTACACCGCATCTGCGGTAGGCGAAGTAAATGTTGTTGCTTCCATGAAGGAAACCAATGCCGTTATTGGTGGTGAAGGAAATGGCGGAATTATCTTCCCGGACTCGCACTATGGCCGCGATGCTCTCGCTGGAATCGCTCTTTTTCTCACCCATTTTGCGGAGAAAAAATTGAAGATGAGCGAACTCCGGGATTCCTATCCAAAATACTTCAATTCCAAAAACAAAATTGAATTGAAACCATCCATGGACGTAGACAAAATTTTGACAGAAGTGCAGCCCCTGTTTCCCGAAGCCAAAATCAATACCATCGACGGAGTGAAGTTTGACTTTGCTGATGGCTGGGTGCATTTGCGAAAAAGCAATACAGAGCCAATAATTCGTGTTTATGCAGAGCACAAATCACAAGCTGAGGCTGACGCTCTTGCCGCCCAGGTAATAAGAGCCGTTTCTGAAATTGCAGGCCTGGCTAAGGTTTGATAAGAATTGTATTTTGACCGAAAAAGAAACCTAAGTCATTCAGCCAGACCTCAATTTATCTGCATCTTGCGCTTTGTTTTAATTTTTTTGAGTTATGAAAGTTTATCTCGATAATGCTGCTACAACTCCTTTGGATCCGAAGGTGCTCGAAGCCATGATGCCTTATCTCTCCGATCATTTTGGAAACCCGTCGTCGTCTCATGCGTTTGGCAGAAAAAATAAATCTGCCATCGAGAATGCACGTCGCACCATTGCAAAATATTTGAATTGCTCTCCCGCAGAGATCTTTTTTACCAGCGGTGGAACCGAAGCCGACAATCTCGCCATTCACGCCGCTGTCTATGACCTCGGATGCAAACACATTATAACGTCACCTATCGAGCATAGTGCTGTATTAAAAACTGCCCAACTTATGGCCGATAAAGACAAAGCCAAATTGAGTTTTGTAAAACTGGATGAAAAGGGCTCAGTCGATATGCAGCATTTGGAATTACTCCTTTCTACGCATACCAATTCGTTTGTAACCCTCATGCATGCCAACAACGAAATCGGCAATATGATTTCCCTGGAAGATGTTGGAGCTCTCTGTGAAAAGTATGGTGCCATTTTCCACAGTGATACGGTGCAAACCATGGGGCATTATAAATTTGATCTTCAAAAAACGCACATCCATTTTTTGAATGCATCGGCCCATAAATACCATGGACCCAAAGGTGTTGGTTTTATGTATGTCAACAAAAGCGTAAAAATCAATCCTGATATTACCGGCGGTGGACAAGAACGTGGTTTGCGCGGCGGCACAGAAAACCTCTACGGAATTGTTGGTATGGCCAAGGCTCTGGACCTCTGTTACGAAGATCTGGCGGCGCATCAAAAGCAGGTGAGTGAGCTTAAACAATACATGAAAAGTCAGTTGGAACTGATGGTTCCAGGCATAATATTCAACGGCAATTCTGCCGGTGAAAACAGTTTATACACTGTTCTTAATGTTACACTGCCTCCCCATTCCAATGCAGATATGATGCTGTTTCTGATGGACCTCGAAGGTGTGGCCTGCAGCGGCGGCAGTGCTTGCAGCAGCGGTGCCGCCAAAGGTTCGCATGTTTTGGATGCTATCGGTGCTTTGCATAGTGGTTCGGCAAGTCTCAGATTTTCTTTCAGCCGATATACTACCCGCGATGAAATTGATTTTGCACTTAGCAAATTGTCAAAACTCATAACTGTTCCCGAGTTGGCCTGATGAAGTGTTGACGTTTGATTTTCTTCGTGATCGCCTATTTTCGTGGCCATTAATTTAATCGCCATGACGTCCGATGTAAAAACGGTTGATCAGTACATTGCTCAATTACCTGATGACAGAGTTGAAGCAATGACTCAGCTTCGAAAAACTATTCTGAAAAACCTGCCCAAGGGATTTGAAGAAGCCATGAGTTATGGCATGGTGGGTTATGTTGTTCCGCACAAAGTCTATCCCGATGGCTATCATTGTGACCCAAAATTGCCTTTGCCATTCCTCGCCTTTGCGTCTCAAAAAAATTTCGTTGCTGTTTACCACATGGGAATGTATGCAGATCCGCACTTGTTGGAATGGTTTACTGAGTCTTATGCAAAACGAGTTCCGGGCAAACTGGATATGGGCAAAAGTTGTGTCCGGTTCAAAAAACCGGATCAGATTCCATTCGAACTTATAGGGGAGTTGGTTGCCAAAATGACTGTCAAGGATTGGGTTTCGATGTATGAAAAAAATTACAAGCCCAAAAAGAAGTAACTTCAACTATTGCCATGCACTATAACCATATTTCGGGGCAGCGTTTTGGTAGAATTGAAGCACTCAGTGATGGCGTGTTTGCCATTGCCATGACCATTCTTGTTTTTAATCTGCAGTTTGCAAAAGATCATCCATCACTCACCGATGATGAAATGTGGGCTGAGTTGAAGTCAATGGCACCGGGATTTCTCAGTTTTTTTCTGAGCTTTTTGACACTCGGCATATTTTGGATTGGCCACTCAACGCAATTTCATTTTATCACGAAATCGGACCGAAAAATGTCATGGATTTCAATCTTTTTTTTGATGTTCGTTTCACTGCTCCCTTTTACGAGCGATGTATTGAGCCATCACATCGAAAATCGATTTTCAATTGCATTGTATTGGTTGAATATTTTGGTTATGGGTGTGATGCTCTATGTTCACTGGGGATATGCAGAACGCAAGGGATTGCTGAGCGGTGAGAGTTTACAAGAAGCCACACGTGCAATAAAAAGAAGAATAATCATAGCACAATCGCTCTATGCATTGGGTGCGTTGATGTGTTTTGTGAATACGTATCTAAGTCTGTTTTTTATAGTAGCTGTTCAGCTAAACTATGCATTTGGTATCATTGCATCTAAACACAAACATCATGCACACAGGTAGTCATTACAAACTGAATGAGTTTATTTTCTGGACAAGCGATATTATTCTGAAATTGCTTGTTTTGGCCGTAGTTCCCACTGTGCTCTATATTTTTTTTGATCTCGAATGGATCGCCCTGCCATGGGTGCCTGTGGCATTGATTGGAACAGCTGCGGCATTTATCATTGGATTTAAAAACACACAGACCTACAATAGATTGTGGGAAGCGCGACAAATTTGGGGCGGTGTTGTAAACAGCAGCAGAGCATGGGGAATTATGGTCAAGGATTTTGTGCGAATTGGAGATAATGCCGAACAAGAAAACTTGCATCGGATGCTGATTTACCGACATATCGCATGGCTCACTGCTTTCCGCTATCAGTTGCGTGAAAAGAGAACCTGGGAGAATACCGATAAACCCTACAATCGCCGATATCACAATTATTATGATACAGCAGAATGGGATGGAAGACTGGAGGAAGAATTAAAGCGATTCTTACCTGAAGGAGAATTGGCAAATCTTCTAACTAAAAAAAATCGTGCGACTCAGATCATCGCCTTGCAATCGAAACACCTTGCAGATTTAAAAGAACGCGGATACATTGATCCACTTGCTTACATTGAAATGGAAAATGTGCTGGTGGCATTTTACGATCATCAGGGAAAGGCCGAACGCATTAAAAATTTTCCATATCCTCGCCAGTTCGCAACGATAAATCTATTCTTTATTCGCCTGTTTGTAATCATGGTACCATTTGGATTACTCAATGAATTTCAAAAAATCGGTGAGAATTATGTCTGGCTCAATATTCCTTTCAGTCTCCTGGTGGGATGGGTATTTGCATCCATGGAAAGGGTAGGAGAGTCGACCGAAAATCCTTTCGAAGGTGGAGCAAACGACGTTCCAATTACTGCCCTAAGCAGAACAATTGAAATCGATTTGCGCGATATGCTGAATGAATCGGATTTACCGCCGGCCATTCAACCACGGAATAGTATTTTAACCTAGTTAAGAGAAATCATGGACAAACCGTTCCAAACGCTCCAATAAAGTGGATCAGGTCGGTTACACTTACTACGCCATCAAAATTGAAATCTGCATCGCATGGCGCGGGCACAAAACACGTTCCATCATCTACATCTGCAAGCGGATTGTAGTTGAGTGCGTTGGTATCTGTGCAGCCCGGGAATGTGCATGAACCATCATCTCGGGTTGCCGCAGCGCTGTAGTTTGAAGCGTCGGGGTAGGTGCAACCAAGACAGGAATAATCGCAAGAACCATCATCTGAATTGCAGAGATTGCAATAATTGCATGCTGTGTCATCCAGGCATCCAGAGGCTGGTCCCCCGCCATTAAATATGCATGAACCATCGTCTTCCGTTGCTGTTGGGCTGTAATTGGTAGCAACTGCATACGTGCAACCAAGTATCGCCATATTGCAGGTTACGTATCCAACATAGTTTCCAGAATTAGATCCGAATCCACCGATGCGGAAATAATAGGTAACTCCTCCAGTTACGTTGATAGTAAGATCAGAGGCAAGACCAGGACTTGTGCATGCATCGTCGTCCTGAGCTATAAAGGTTAAAGCACCACAAGAACCAGAATAAGCATGAATGCGCGTGTCGTAATTTGAACCTGGATCACAAAGCGAAATATTGATAGAACCAGTCGCAAAAGCTGTGATGCGATACCACAATTGTCCGCCTGTGCCTTCATTGTTGCCGGTTGTCCAACCATCCGCAGCAACTCCCGAAGTAGTTCCACTGATAGGTGAATCACATGGTAGTTCTTCCGCAGCATCACAACTTGGACCGCCACTTTGTGCGATCGCCGCAATTGAATAACCTATGATGAGCGCTGTGGATATAAGCCAATTTTTCATTTCCTCTGTGGTGTCAGATTTATACCAATATGACAGTTAAATCATAAATGGTTGCGGCAATTTACACAAGTTTTCTCAAACTTGCGCTATCGAACCAGGAATTTGAACCCGGATCATTTGGGTTATTTTACAAATGAATCACTTCTCCATATGCCGCAGCGGCCGCCTCCATAATGGCTTCACTCATGGTTGGATGTGGATGAACGGTCTTGATGAGCTCCATACCTGTAGTCTCCAGTTTGCGAAGTGCAACACATTCTGCAATCATCTCAGTCACATTGGCTCCAATCAAATGTGCTCCCAATAACTCACCGTATTTTGCATCGAAAATGAGTTTTACAAATCCTTCTTTATGACCTGATGCACTGGCTTTTCCGGATGCGCTAAAAGGAAATTTACCCACTTTAATTTCAAGTCCTTTATCCTTTGCAGCTTTTTCGGTCATCCCAACCGAAGCAATTTCGGGCGAGCAATATGTGCATCCCGGAATATTACCGTAGTCCAATGGCTGTGGATGATGCCCTGCAATTTGTTCAACGCAGATTATACCTTCGGCACTCGCCACGTGAGCGAGGGCCTGGCCGGGTGTGCAATCGCCTATGGCATAGTATCCGGGAATATTGGTTTTATAGAATTTGTCAACTATGATTTTTCCTTTGTCTGTGATGATGCCCACATCTTCCAAACCGATGCCTT
>JBJXFC010000112.1:0-12002 GCA_046153915.1 Flavobacteriales bacterium | reverse complement strand
AAAAAAACATCTTCTTTCTGGTGCTCATCATTGGAATGATTGTCTTCTATTGGGTAAGATACCGCGTAGCTCCCAATATTGAGTTTGCTGAAACCCAAGCTTTCGACAGGAATGGCGAAGTACTTTTTCTGGGAAATGAATTTAAACAACCTACCATTCTGCACTTCTATGCCAGTTGGTGTGGTCCCTGCCTGGGCGAATTAAAATTGCTCAAAAACCGGGTCGAATTTCTGGAAAGTCAAGGTGTGAAGATCATTCTTGTAACGGATGACAATCCTGCAAATATTGAAAAAATTGCATCCACACTTCCATCTACCCTTGTCATTTACAGGGTAGAAAAACTCGCTTCGTTGGGAATACATACGATACCAACTACCTATTTCATCGATTCGACTGGAAAAACAAAAAAGAAAATTGTAGACGTCTGCAACTGGGAAAATGATGACTTTTGCAACGAAATTATATCCAATATTAAATAAAACTTTATGTCCAAAGTAACCGCGATTCTGGATGGAATCGAAACAACATTTGACCTGGATGAAAACGGAGAAACCATCCTGAATACTGCTATTGACGCGGGTCTCGACGCACCATTTAGCTGCAAAGGCGGCGTATGTACCACCTGTATGGCCAAACTTCTTGAGGGAACGGTGCACATGGATGCCAACTATGCTTTAACAGATAAGGAAGTGAAAAACGGATTTATTCTGTGCTGCCAGTCTCATCCAACCAGCGAAATTGTGAAGTTCACCTGGGATTTGTAAACGGCACTTTCAAAAAGCACTTTTTTGAAACGTGGATTCGGGATTTGCCCTCGACAGGCGAAGGCGCATCGTTGGTTTGCTCCGTTTTGAAGGCTTACCTTTTCTCATTCTGAGATGCTCAGGAAATGGTCTAATGAGGTCTACGGCGAATTTGGCCCTGAATTTGAATTGTTAATACAACCCTGACTAACTTTTTCCGTATGCTAAAGCACTAAGAGCCTGTTTAAAATTCCATCAAATCGTTTGTTATGTGCCTTTTTAGTTCATACTTCGTTAAAATTTCATCAAATAAGAGCCACTATTCTCTGAAATTTTGCCTTGTCTGAACTAAAAATTCACTTATAACAATTCAATTCATGAAATCTTAAACAGGCTCTAAAACAAAAAAGTATATTTGTATCATGATAACCCTTCACCTCTTGCGTCAAAAAAACTATTTGCTGGCCATTGCGCTGATTATCATTTCGACTTCTCTTCAAGGTCAGATGTATGACATGACCAAAGGCAAAATCAACTTTACATCTGAGGCACCTCTGGAAAACATCAAGGCGGAAAGTTCTAAGCTCAAAGGCATTCTAAATCTCACAGACAATTCTTTTGCTTTCAGTGTTGAAATCAAAACCTTCGAAGGATTTAACAGCGATTTGCAACGCGAGCACTTCCATGAAAATTATCTGGAGAGTGAAAAATTTCCCAAGGCCAGATTCACGGGTAAACTGATTGATAAATTTAATCCAGATCTCGCTTCTCAAAAAATAAGGGCAAAAGGACAGCTCGAAATACACGGCGTTTCAAAAGAGCGCATCATTGAAGTTACAATTACAAAAACCGAGAATACCTATCATTTTACGACCAAATTTTATGTGGCTCTTGCCGACCACGGCATCACCATTCCACGGATAGTCTACCAAAAAATTTCAGAGAATATTTCGATAGCAGTGGATGGCGATCTCGCAAAAAAATAACTTCCTGCTGTTTGTTGCATTTACGCTGGCGTTTACATGCCCGCTTTTTGCGCAACAACCCGAAATTACACAATTGCAGGTTGCCAACGAAGACATTGAATTGCAAATTCACCACATTGAACAAGATTCATCTGGTTATATATGGCTAGGCACAGATATCGGTATTCTCAAATTCGATGGCATCGACTACGATCTTGTTCCGCTACCCGATTCACTGCTGGCTGAGGGTTCCACTGTCACATGTCTTCACTTATCGAAATCCATCCTCTGTGCTGGTTTCAGCAATGGCCACCTTGTCCTCATTCCAATCCACAATCCTGCAGGTTTTTCCATTCGAAAAATAGCCAACTTCGAAATTCTAAGCATCGCTCAAATTAGTCAGAATGCCTTTTACATTGGGACAAATGGCGGTGGTCTTTATTACTTAGATGAAAAGGATTTAATGGGTGTTAGCGACGATCTCAACCTGCAAGACAATGTGATTCATCAAATTGAATTGATGGGTCAAAAAATAATTCTTGCAACCGACCTCGGACTGTCAATCTGCGAGAACAAAACATGTCGACATTATACGGTTGAAGATGGGCTTACAGACAACCTCATTCTTTCTCTTTCACGCATTTCAAGTGAAGAAATCATCATGGGAATGCACAATGGAACGGCATGTATCCTCAACCTGACAAACAACGCCATCAGGCCTATTGCAGGGTTGGCTCTCTTATCCAAAGATCCCATACACCAGATTGCAACACCTGGAGAATACAAACTTATGATCAACACCATGGATGAAGTTTTTATGATGAAGAACGAATCCAAAATTCAACATTTCAATTTCAACAGCCTCAAAAATGAAAACTGGAAACCCATTGCAGATTTCATAGTAAGTACTGAAGGAAATTTTATTGCAGCAAATGGCACTGGTTCATTAATTCAGGCCGATTTCAGCATCATTTCTATAAACGAACACGATGGTGTTCGGTTTGCAGATGCACACGCCATTACGTGTGATGAAACCGGGAGTTTGTGGTTTGCCAACGACAATGGAATCTATCAGCACGCCGCCGAATTTTCATACGATGAGTTTATAGTTGAAAGATTCAAATACGAAAACTCCAGCGCAAGTATTATAAGCCTGTGCAATGGAACAGAAAACGATTTGTGGTTTGGAACCTACGGAGCTGGACTGGGACGCCTCAATAAATCTACAAACAAAGTAACGTGGTTTACCGAAAAAAACGGTTTGACCAACAACAACGTTATCTCTCTGGCCATCAAAAAAAATGAACTTTGGATGGCTACATTGGGAGGAGCTTGTGTTATGAAAATAGTTGATGGGCAGCCAGCTTTCACTTCATTTGGCGTGAATAGCGCACTTGGCAGCAGCTATGTCTATTGCGTATTTATAGATAGCCAGGGACGCGTTTGGCTTGGAACCGATGGAAAAGGACTTGTGTCGTTCGAAGATGGCGAATTTATTTTCTATAGAGAGAAATTTCCGGAATGCGGTCGCTCTGTGATTAGTATCAGCGAAGATGGGCAAGGCAATATCTGGTTCTATTCAACTCAGAACGGCTTACAGCGCATTGAAAAAAATCAGCTCATCAATGTCCCTATTCTCGCGGGTAAGAAAAAAATTGAGGTTTTTTCGCTTACATCGAATATCCAGGGAGAAATAATGCTTCTGACCTCTGATGGACTCGCACTGGCCTCAGAAACGGATGTACATTTTATTCATCGCAATTTGAATGTGAGATCCAATTACATCCAAACCATTGCACACGATCAATCCGGCCGTATGTGGCTATCTACAGACGAGTCCATTGTGCGGTATGAAGAATTTCCATTTGTACTTTCCACCAAACCCCGCACCGTATTTGAGGGCGTCTTTCTTTTTCTTCAACCCCATGATTCTTCCATCCATCAACTCAGGTACAATCAGAATCATGTCACATTTGATTTCACCAGTATCTGGCTCCAACATCCTGATATTGTTTCATACCAATACAAGCTGGATGGATATGACCTCGACTGGGTAAATACCAAGGATCGCAGGGTTGTTTTCTCCAAACTACCTCCCGGAAATTACCTCTTCAAAGTACGTTCTTCTCATGACATCGACTGGGAAAATGCACAAATTGCAACATACAGTTTTACAATCAAACAACCGTTTTTTCAAACCTGGTGGTTCGCATTATTGCTGCTGGGTTGTAGCGGACTGATAGCATGGTTGGTAGTGCGCATCCGATGGCAAAATCTGAGCCGCAAGGAAGGGTTGCAACGCGAACGCATTCAAAGCCAATTCGAGACACTTCGCAATCAAATCAACCCACATTTTCTCTTCAATTCTTTCAATACACTTATCACAACTATCGGCAAAGACAAAGAAGCGGCTATTGATTATGTGGAGAATTTATCCGACTATTTCCGCATTGTGCTTCAACAAAGAGAAAAGGAAGTCATCACACTGCAGGAAGAGTTAGAGTTGGTAAACCATTATCTATTTCTTCAACAAAAAAGATTTGGTGGCAATTTCATTTGCAAAGTTTCTATTCCCGACGCCTATATGGATTCGATTATTCCGCCGATGACACTTCAATTGTTGGTAGAAAATGCGGTGAAGCACAATATCATTACCGCATCAAAACCACTCACGGTATCCATTCAAATTCAAAATGGAAAATTGATAATTAGCAATACACTTCAGGGAAAGGTTAATAAAGAAAAAAGCACAGGAGTTGGTCTGGAGAATATCCGCAATCGATACCGCATTCTATTCAATAAAGAAATTGAAATTGTAACTGAAGATGGACGCTTTGAAGTGCTGTTGCCCATCGTTCATCTTTCGAGCCAATAAACAGTTCTCCAAACTGGCATTTGCCATCTCTGAACGGGAATAAATAACGGCCGAATGCACCAGAACAAAATCTAAAGCCCTTGAAATTCAGCACCCGTTGAATTTTCTCCCCTTACGTTTGCTCAAAATAATCATGAGTTATGCGCATCTTATTAATTGAAGACGAACCTTCGGCAATGGAAAGGGTCAAGCAACTGCTCCTTGAAATAGATCCCGAAACTGTGATCACCGGCGAAGCAGATAGTCTCGAAGCCGCATTCAGTTGGTTTGAGAAAAATGAACTACCTGATGTAATTCTCAGTGACATTCAACTGGGAGATGGCAATTCAATGGACCTCTTTGAACAGTTGCGGCCTTCGTGTCCTGTTGTTTTTATTACTGCTTTTAGCGAGTACGCGATCCAGGCCTTCCGGGCAAATGCCATTGATTATCTCTTAAAACCACTCAAAAAAGATGAGTTGTCGCTTACCCTTGATAAAATCCGGTTGCGCATTCAGTCTCACGCGGCTTCGATCGATTACCGCAAGTTGGCTGCTGCAATAATTCAGGAAGAAAACAAATACGCCCGACGCTACCTCATCCGGTTTGGTGAACAAATCCGAAGCGTAACGAGCGCCGATATTGCATACGCCTACACCATGCAAAAAGCCGTCTTTGTTACACTCCATTCGGGTAAGTCCTATCCCCTCGACAAACCCCTCGATGCCCTGGAAAGAGAGCTCGACCCAAAAAAATTCTTCCGGATCAACCGCCAGTTTATCGTGGGCATCCATTCTATCGGCCAAATGCATATTACCACCAAATCGCGGGTGCAGTTGGAATTGATACCACCTTTTAAGGAAGAAGATGTGATCGTAAGTACCGAAAAATCACCGCTTTTTAAACTTTGGCTTGGCGATCATTGATAATTCAATTCTTTCCGACATCCGTTTATCCTGCTCACTGCGTATATTTCCCCATTGGGCCTCATTTTTTTGCCTATACCCCGGTTTTGAGCATCCTTTGCTGTATCAAAGAGTATAAAATCAGTAAATACTCGGACACATGAAAAAGAACATTCTTATAATCACATTAGCCATTGCAGCGGGTTTCGTAGCCTGCAAACACCATCCCGATCCTGCTGACCTGCTTGGGGGAGGCGGGGGCACAGATCCACAACCCTGGGTCAATCCCGATCCATGTGATCCCGACACAGTGTATTTTACCAATACCATCGCTCCATTGCTCAATGCCTATTGCGGTTCTTCAGACTGTCATGACAATGTGAATCCGGAAGAAGGTATCAATGTAACGAGCTATTCATCCATTATGAATTCTGATGACGGTGAATTCGTTGTTCCCGGCGACCCAGGTGAAAGCAAATTGATCGAATCACTTTACGAACCATTAAGTGAAGATGAACACATGCCGCCTTCTGATCAAACTCAACTTACTTCTGACCAGATCGCTTTGATCACCACCTGGATCAATCAGGGAGCCAGAAACAATGGCTGTACCGCTGATTGCGACACAACCATGGTGCCTACTTTCAGCGGATTTGTGAGCCCATTGATTACGGCTGCATGCGTTGGTTGCCACGACAACTCCAACCCGGACGGTAATCTTAGTCTTACGAACTACGCGCAAATTTCGGCAAGTGCACTGGACGGTAGCCTTATGAGTTCTTTGACAGGTACAAACGGTTATACGCTTATGCCAGACAATACAACGGGAATTCCACAATGCCAGATTGATCTTATTCAGGAATGGATTGATGCGGGAGCACAGAATGATTAATATTGCAGTATGACAATGAGAAGCTTTAAAATAGTTGGAGGAATTGTGCTGATTATAGCAGTCTTGGGTGGTTGTTACTATGATAACGAGGCCTATCTTTATGGAACAGGCGCTTGCGACAATACCGTCATCACCTATACCGGCCGTATCAAAGCCATTTCTGATGTAAACTGCGCAACTCCGAGCTGTCATGCCGGGGCCTCACCAGAAGACAATATTGCATTGGATACGTATGATAATACCAAAGCTTCAACCGAAAATACCAGCGTAATTTGTGCCATTCAGGGTCAATCAGGTTGTTCTTCGATGCCCAAAAACAGTCCGCTCATGTCACAATGCGATATTGATGCCTGGAAAGCATGGGTGGATGCCGGATATCCGAACTAATTAAACTTTTAATACATGCTCAGAAAAATTTTAGCCATCGTAGCTGTACTCCTCGTAATTGGCGCTGCCGTTGGATACTACATGTGGAATAAACCTCACCGCACGGCCGAAGACGAAAAACCAGTTGCCACTCTCACTGCTGACGAACTGTTCAATCAATTCAACACCGATGCAGCCGGAAGCAATGCCAAATACCTCGACAAAGTAATTCAGGTGAGTGGTGTCGTAAATTCCGTAAAAACAACGGAAACAAAAGAAACCAAAATTGCCCTTCAAACTCCTGACGAAATGGGCATTGCAGAGATTTCGGTGATCCTAAAAACAGGCGAAAAAGCGGATCAGATCAAAGATGGCACAACTGTTGTCTTAAAGGGTATCTGTAGCGGCTTTAACACCGACGTTGAATTGAGACAAGCCGTTATTATCAAATAAACGTATCCAAAATAAAGTTCAAGAAAATGAAAAAATTGTTTTTGTCAATCGCCCTGATTTCTTCTTTCACAGTTGCAATTCAGGCACAAAAGTATTTCACCAAAGAAGGTAAAATAAATTTCCATGCAGGCACAAGTGTCGAAGATATCGATGGTACCAGCAACACTGCCACGTGTGTAATTGATTCTAAAACAGGCGATATCCAGTGGTCTGTACTTGTGAAAGGCTTCCATTTTGATCGCGCCCTGATGGAGGAACACTTCAATGAAACTTACATGGAGAGCAACACTTACGATAAGGCTACATTCAAAGGCAAAATAGACAATATCTCAAGTGTAAACTTCACCAAAGACGGCACTTACGCTGTCAAAGTTTCTGGTGATCTTACTATGCACGGCGTAACCAAAAAAATAACAGTAGACGGCACCATCGCAGTAAAAGGTGGAGTGATTTCCTGCAACGCGAAGTTTTATGTAAATCCAAAAGATTACAACATCAATATTCCTTCAGCTGTTCAGGACAAGATAACCAATAACATCGAAATTAACGTTTCGGCTGCACTCGCTGAACTTAAGAAATAAACTCAAACCGCATCGTGGGAAAAATTAGTTTGAAAATTTTAAAAACAGGGCTTCTCATACAAGCCCTGTTTTTGTGCTCATTCGCCCGGGCTCAGCAAGACACTACAGATTTGTTGTCTTTGCTCGAAGACGAGCCTACTATCAACTATGCTACTGCAACATTTAAGACAACGCGTGTGATCAATATGCACAGTGTCGAAAATCCTGCAGGTGGCGTTTTTGATTTTCGAATTTCCCACCGTTTTGGGGCTATCAATACTGGCGCCGAACAAATGTTTGGACTCGACGCTGCTACCATCCGTCTTGGCTTTGAGTACGGAATTAATGATCGGCTGATGGTCGGTTTTGGCAGAAGCAGTGTAAATAAGGAACTGGATTTCTTTACAAAATACAAGATCCTGCGGCAGAGCACAGGCAAAAGAAATATGCCCGTCTCCGTTTCGTGGTTTTCGAGCATGGTGATTCGCCTCGATGATTACGCAGATCCCGATCGCAAAAACTATTTCAGCTCGAGGTTGTACTATTGCCATCAGTTGTTAATTGCGCGCAAGTTCAATGAGCGTCTATCGCTCCAGCTCGCCCCAACTCTTGTGCATAGAAATCTCGTTTCTGACAGCACTATCAAAAATGATGTTTATGCGATGGGTGTTGGTGGACGCTATAAGATTACCAAAAGGACTTCCTTTAATGCAGAATATGCATACGTTCTTCCAGACCAACTGGAATCCAAATACACGAATTCACTTTCTCTCGGATTTGATATCGAAACCGGTGGGCACGTATTTCAACTCCATTTCACCAATAGCAAACCGATGAATGAAAAAGGGTTTATTACAGAAACTACAGGCCGCTGGAGCAACAGCGATATTGCTTTTGGTTTCAATGTTTCCAGGGTGTTTACCATTGTGAAACGGAAAGCACCTAAGGAATAATACTTTCCATAATACTTTGAAGGCCTGCCCAACGCAGGCCTTTTTTATTTTCGGGTACCTGCATAGCTGATTATTATTGCGCCACTATCACATTGGAAACATCCTGGATTAACATATTGATTGCAGCAGGAATTGTTATGTTCGTGCTTGGGAGGGTTGGATTTTCCTGGCCATTCTCCAGAGCGTTAAGTCGCGCGTCGGCTAAAATCCAAAAATTCAAATTCAGCAATAAACATTACGAAGAGTGCAGGCAGTTTCTAATCAGTCATCATTACAGCTATTACCATCAGCTGGGTGAAGAAGACAGAAACAAGTTTATTGTGCGCACCCTCGTCATCATGAATGAAAAAAAATTCGTCTCAGAAGAAGACTTTGTTTTGAACTACGAGCACAAGATTATTCTTTCTTCTACACTCGCGCAACTCACCTTTGGTATTCTGGAGTCGCATTATTCTCTGCCGCGGTTTCAATGGATACATCTCTATCCACACACCTTCTTCAGCAAAATTCTCAATCATCAGGCAAAGGGACTAACGGTAGGCGATGGCCGCATTTTTCTCAGCTGGGATGATTTCCACAAAGGCTATGAAAACGGGAGCGATAAAGTAAATCTGGGCTTACACGAATTTGCCCATGCCCTTGAAATTGAATTGAAAGATGCCGAAAACAATGATTTTAACCTCTGGCAGTTTCATGCACAAAAGGTCATGATCGATTTTCAGGAAGGTAGATTCGGATCCTTTCGTTCGTATGCGTCCACCAATATCCACGAATTGTGGGCCACAACCGTAGAAACTTTTTTCGAAGCACCGCATGAATTCAAACGGGATCATCCGCAGTTGTATGCTGCAACGGTGCGGGTGCTGAATCAGGATCCGACAACAATATCTTTGCGCCCGGCTTGAGGCTGAATGGAAGTGCAACATAACCCTGCGTAAAACAATGCCCACAACTCACTCTGCGCCGAAACAAAGATGCCCCCGATGCGAGACATGGAATGACATGATCAATCGTTGTGCTGTTTGTGGATATGACTTGAGTGAAAATGTATTGCAATACCAAAAAGAATTGGCCTGGGCAGAATTTGAACGTCGCTCAAACACTCCCGAAAACAAAGCAAGGCAAGAAGTCATCAATAAGCATTTGCGGTCCAGGTCACGAAAGTTTAATGGACTTTCACTCGAAGGTTTTCTTAATCTTATTTCTATACTCTCTATTCTTTATGCGCTCTTTTGCTACTTAACAAAAAGATAGTACTTCATTCCGGAAATCGAAAACAAGAGCCCTTCGTATGCTTAACTTCGCACTTCCACTGTGGGATCTGCATTTAAAGAATCGTCGCGGAGCAACCCCCCTCGCCTCACCGCTGCCTAATCGCGTAGACCATTACAGAACCGATTCTCTGAAAATATTATTCTTCCATTTACTATTGGAAGGCAGCTGCCTCTCCGATCGGAGAGGCGGGAAAACGTCTTCGACGAAGAAATTGCGCTACCCAAAATGATCCGTCCATTCCGTCTTCGAATTGATAATTTCGATTTCAAATCAATAATTGTCGTCCAGAAACCCACAACCAATTGCGAAGCAATTCTCTGCGCTCTCAAAATCCGATACCCTCATCACACAACCCTCTGCGTACTCTGCGTGTTTCTCCTCTGCGGGCTCTGCGGTTACAAAAAAAGTTGCGCAGCAACCCACGCATCCTCTCTCCTTCATTTAATGAAAACTTCAATCCCTAGAATATTTCCTTCTCCCTAAATTGCCCCCGCTAACCACAACCCTTCACCCATGGCACCCGTTTCCAAAAAATGCCCCCAATGCCACACCTGGAATGGCGAAGTAGATTATTGTTCGAGTTGCGGATATCTTTTCAGCTACAAAATTCAACGAGAACAGGAAGAAAAAGAACGCCAGAAAAAACAAACCGACGAACGCAATCAATACGAAATCATTTTGGATCGATTCAAGGCAAAACCCGGCTTCTTCAATCAATTGCTCTATCACGCCATGAATTCAATTTATCTCGTCATTTTTGTTATCACGTCTTTCATCGTTGGGCTAATTACTTTTATCAACGGATGAAGAAAAACCTTCCTCCCGATATTGCAGTGATGGTGGTTTGTTTCATCATCACCTGGGCAGATCGCAATTCATCGTTCAATTTGCCATCGATGATTCAATCATTTTTGGCTGACCTACTGTGTGTTCCATTGATTCTTTTTGTTGCTTTGATTTCTATTCGTTATTTGAAAAACGAACCTACATTTCTTCTAAGCACAACGCATATTGTCTTTGCTTTTGTTTGGACCAGCCTGCTGTGCGAGTGGATTATTCCAATTCTTTCAAACCGCTACACCGCCGATTGGTGGGACGTTGCGATGTATGCAACCGGTTCTCTTTATGTTTTGTGGCGTCAGAAAAATTGGTTCATTACCGCTCCACAAAATAATTCTTCCTTCGCATGAGCAACGCATCTATTCTACTTCGCGAAGCAAGTTCAACCGATTTGCCCGCTATTCTGGAGATCTACAACCACGCCATTTTGCACACCACTTCGGTCTATCAATACCAGCCGCAAACACTCGAAATGAGACGCGTTTGGTTCGAAGAAAAACAATCCAAAAATCTTCCGGTTCTTGTTGCATGTATTGAAAATCGTGTTGTGGGTTTTGCATCATACGGCCCATTTCGCGCCTGGCCTGCTTACAAATACACCGCAGAACACATGGTGTATGTGCATCCCGACTTTCGGCGACTTGGTATTGCACGCAAACTGATGGAAGAAATCATTTCACTCGCTCAAAAAAATCAATTGCATGTTTTAATTGCCGGTGTGGATTCTAATAATGATATCAGCATTCAACTCCACAAAAGCCTTGGATTTACCGAAGTTGCGCGATTCAATCAGGTAGGTTACAAATTTGGCAAATGGCTTGATCTTGTTTTTATGCAACGCACTTTTGATACACCACAATCACCCAACGAAGAAAATCCATGAGTAAAGAACATCACTACGCTGTAGAAATTGAATGGACCGGCAATCGCGGCAAAGGCACTGTGCATGCCGCAGAATACGATCGCAATCACACTCTGCGTGCCAACGGAAAGCCTGATCTGGCGTGCTCTTCAGACACTCCGTTTCGGGGCGATGGAACACGTTACAATCCGGAAGACATGCTGGTGGCATCGCTTTCATCGTGCCACATGCTTTGGTATTTGCACCTCTGTGCCGATGCTGGTGTTGTTGTAACAGCCTATGTGGACAAACCAAAAGGAGTGATGATTGAAACAGCGGGGAGCGGACATTTTAC
>JBJXFC010000098.1:0-3968 GCA_046153915.1 Flavobacteriales bacterium | reverse complement strand
ATCTCTTCCGCCGTTTTACCTCCAAACAACATTCGCTCAGGATTTTCCAGCATTTCCTTCACTTTTACAAGGAAACTCACACTTTCTTTTCCATCGATGATGCGGTGATCATAGCTGAGGGCCACATACATAATAGGGCGAATAACAACTTGTCCGCCTTCTGCCACAGGACGTTCAACGATGTTGTGCATGCCGAGAATGGCACTTTGAGGAGGGTTGATAATCGGTGTAGAGAGCATGGATCCAAATACACCGCCATTGGTTATGGTAAATGTCCCGCCCTGCATTTCATCTACAGTAATTTTTCCATCGCGTACTTTTTTTGCGAGTTCTCCGATGGTGCGTTCGATATCTGCAAGACTCATCATCTCTGTATTGCGAAGAATGGGAACCATCAATCCCTTCGGACTGGAAACCGCAATACCGATGTCTGTGTAGTCGTGGTAAACAATTTCACCATTTTCGATGCGGGCATTTACTGCAGGGTAGGCGAAGAGTGCTTCACTAACGGCTTTGGTGAAAAAAGACATAAAGCCCAGTCCAACACCGTGTTTTTCTTTGAATACGTCTTTGTATTTTGAGCGCAGATCCATGATCGGCTTCATGTTGACCTCGTTGAAGGTGGTCAGCATGGCCGTAGTATTCTTAACGTTTACAAGTCTCTCCGAAATCTTTTTGCGCAGATTGGTCATTTTTTCGCGACGTTCATCGCGTGTTCCACCTCTTTGTGGAATCGCGGCAACGTCAAATCCTTTGGCCATGGCGCTTATGACATCTCCTTTGGTAATGCGTCCTCCGGGGCCAGAACCTGCTACCTGAGCGGAACTGACGCCATTTTCTGCCATTATTTTAGCGGCAGATGGCGAAGGCGTTCCAGAAGCGTATGAATTGGCAGGTGCCGATTCCACAACGGGTGCAGCTTCTTTTTTGGGTTCTGCTTTCGCTTCCGCTTTGACTTCGGTTTTTGCAGCAGGAGCGCCCGCTGGTTTAGCGGCAGAGGTATCAATAGTGCATGCAACAGCCCCAACTGCAATGGTATCTCCCACTTGTGCCAAAATGGTTATCGTTCCTGATGCTTCAGCGGGAAGTTCCAGTGTAGCTTTATCACTGTCAATCTCAGCTACTACCTGACCGTTTTCTACATAGTCACCGTTTTTTACCAGCCAGTTAGCAATGGTTACTTCGCTGATACTTTCGCCTGGTGAAGGCACTTTCATTTCAAAATTTGCCATATGATTCAATCATCTCTTCGGAATGATGCCGACCGGATGAGCCGACAAAGGTGCACAGGTTTTGATGAATAATAACATGATTCGTGTAGCCTTGTTTCGAACATTTGAATGCTGAATTTTGTTTATTTGACCGCCTTAAATGAAAAAATCGACTCCCGCCATAGCTGAATACACTGCCAGAAGCCGCGCTGACTGGAGAAACTGGCTGTCTGAAAACCACCTCATTGCTCAGAATCTATACCTTGTTATTTACAGGAAATCGAGCCCGTCATTTTCAATGAGCGTAGATGAAGCCATAGACGAAGCGTTGTGTTTTGGTTGGATAGACAGCACTCCCAAAAAGCGCGATGAGGAAAGTTATTGCATTCTTTTCGCAAGGCGCAATCCCAAAAGCAATTGGTCGGCCGTCAACAAAAAGAAGATTGCAAAGCTCACCAAAGCGGGATTGATGGAGGCGGAAGGAATTCGCATGGTAAAACTTGCTAAAAAGTCGGGCACATGGACTGCACTGGACGAGGTTGAAAAAGGCATTGTTCCTCCGGATCTTTTGAGCGCTTTCTCAACAAACAAAAAGGCCAGAGAATATTGGGACAAATTTCCTCCATCCGTCAAAAGGGGAATTTTGGAATGGATTGGCAATGCAAAGCGTCCTGAAACCCGTGCCGCGCGAATAAAAGAAACTGTGACGTCGGCCGAAGTGAATATCAGGGCAAACTTCCCACGGCAACCCAAAAATGCTGCGGGTTAGACCGGTATTATTTTTTACTCAGGTAGTATTCAAGTGGCCTTACAAGTGGCTCAAACGTATACATCTGAGCCATGGCAAATTCGTCGGACGCCGTTCTTGCATAGAAATAATCCAGGTCATAGGGAACAGGATTTCCGTTCTCATCGTAATTCATTTTTGGTGAACGTTTCAGGTACAGATAAACTTTGTTCTCTTTGCCAGCATTGTCAATCACCCGGATAGTAAAAGCAGGAGAAATTGCACGCATCGAATCGGCAGCTTCGGGCCTGAGCAACGTATTAAAAGATTCGACGTGTGCTTTTTTGAATAAGAGAAGAAAGTCCTTTACCGCAAGTGTGTCAAATTCAGACAATGAAATTGAAAATTGTCCCGTCGAAGGCAGATACCCGCCTGATAATGCAATGTCATTCCCGCCTTTGAAATTCACCTCAAATGAATAGTTGGGATTGTTGTGATTGATCATCTGAACTTTGCTGAAATCGAGATTTGGATATTCAAAAATTCCGGTATAGCGCCATTCGTTTTCACTTGTGAAAAAGCGGGTTGTCAAAAAACCGGTGAAACCTTCCATATGCGTGATATAGGGTTCTTCGCTTCGGCCAATTCCCGGAATTTCCAATAGCATAACAGTGCCTGTATGATCTTCGGTAGCGGTGCCGACGTAGTAAATTTTTGCTGGTTCATTTTCGCCCGTGTAAATTTCTACTCTCTTACCCGAGGTAACCAACAGCTTCATCATCGTTTCGCGCATTTTATCCGAAACATTGCCACGTACTCTGATTTGATTGAATGTTTTAAGTAGCAAATCAGTTGCATCTTTTCTTGCAAAATAGTTGTTGTTGAGTGTCCACAATCTATCTCCTTGTTTGCGCTCAAGAGTGGCCCTGTCACCATTCATATCGGTTATTACAATTTTGTTGACGGCCGCTGTATCAACAATTGCAAAATCTGAAAGTGGTTTTCCGGCAATGGTGCTTGAAGTGTTTTTTTTGTACACAAACCATGCGGCCGTGCCAATAAGAAGGAGTGCGAGGAAAAGAAGCAGGTTTTTTTTCATAGACGATTTATGCTCATTAGGCTTCCTGTTGAGCCCATCTTTTTTTGCGGATAACAAGTTGTACAATTCCCAATATAAGCACCAGTACAATGGGCACAGCAGTATTCAAAATTTTAATGGAAGAGCGATTTGCTGCTACCTTGCCTTTGTCCAACGTGCGCAACTCGATGGCTCTCGATCTAACTGTAATAAGCGCCTGATCATCGAGCAGGTAATTCATACAGTTGAGCAAAAACTTTTTGTTGCCATACGCTACGCGATTTAACTCAGGCACAAAACCAAGGTATTGTGGAATGCCTTTTCCAGAGCGGTAATCCACTTTGTTTTCCACCACATCGCGATCGGAAATCACAATCATTTTGGTTTCTGCACTTTTTTCCTGGAACGCAAAGTCCGGACTATTGCGAAGATTTTCTCCCAGAATGTCTTTGAAGGCACTGGGGAATTTTCCTTCCAAAATCATCGCCATCATTTGTTTTGGCTTATTGCCTGTGCTGAAATAATCCTGATTAAATCCATAGATATCCATACTGATGCGCACCGGTGCTTTCATTTCTTTCGATAATTCGGAACTATACAGGAGTGGAATTTTTCGAACCTCGGGATTGCTGTTTACGCTATCGAGACTTCCCGCAAATTCAAATCGAATTGGGTCGAGATTGGAAGTGATTGGATGCGCATTCGCCTGTGTGAGGACCAGCGGTGCATAATAATTGGATTTCCAGACGAGATTGCGTTGATTGCCTTTTGGGCCAAAATCCAATTGAATAGGCTCACCCTGAAAATCGACAACCAGCGTGCGATTGAGGCGGACTCCGTATTCAAACAACATCTCATACAATCCGTTTTCATTGGATACCGCAAGTGCCAGGCCTTCGTTTGCTCCCTTGAGGCTGTCCATGCCAATTTTAAGTCCATCGAGCATCCAAAG
>JBJXFC010000089.1:0-3889 GCA_046153915.1 Flavobacteriales bacterium | reverse complement strand
GAATTCAAGGAAGGAGAAAAAACATTGCGCGCAAAAGTGGATATGGCATCACCCAATATGCAATTGCGTGACCCACTGATTTACCGTATCAAGTTTGCCCACCACCACCGCACAGGCGACAAGTGGTGTATCTATCCGATGTATGATTTTGCGCATGGCCAAAGTGATTCGATAGAACAAATCACGCACAGCATTTGTACATTAGAATTTGAAGTTCATAAACCACTTTACAATTGGTTTATCGAACAATTGGGCATTTATCCGAGTCAACAATATGAGTTTGCAAGACGCAATCTGAACTATACCGTGATGAGCAAACGCAAGCTCATGCAATTGGTAAATGAAAAGCATGTGAGTGGTTGGGACGATCCACGTATGCCCACAGTGAGCGGCCTTCGGAGAAGAGGCTACACTCCGGAAAGCGTTCGCAATTTTTGTGATACCATCGGAATTTCAAGAAGAGAAAGTGTGAGTGATGTCGGTTTGTTGGAGAGTTGCATTCGCGAAGAGTTGAACAAGACCGCCACACGAAGAATGGTAGTGCTGAATCCTATAAAACTCATCATTGATAACTATGAAGATGGAAAAACTGAAATGCTTCACGGAGAAAACAATCCTGAAATAGAAGGTGGTGGTGGCTCACGTGAAATCCCCTTTAGCAAGGAACTTTGGATAGAGCGCGAAGATTTTATGGAAGAACCACCAAAGAAATTCTTCCGACTTGGCCCGGGGCTGATGGTGCGTTTGAAGAATGCATACATCATCAAATGCGAATCATTTAAGAAGGACGAAAGTGGGAACGTTACGGAAATTCATTGTACTTATTTCCCTGAAAGCAAAAGTGGACATGATACCAGTGGCATCAGTGTGAAAGGAACCATGCACTTTGTTTGCGCCCAACACGCAGTACCTGTGCAAGTGAATTTGTACGACAGGCTTTTCAAAGTTGAAAACCCTTCGAGCGAAGAAGGTGATTTCAAATCGTACATCAACGAGAATAGTTTGAATGTGATTGAGAATGCCTATGCAGAAGCGGATTTGAAAAATGTAAAGGCAGGCGACAAGTTTCAATTTATCCGACTTGGATACTTCTGTGCAGACAAGGACTCTACACCAGAGAGAATTGTTTTCAATCGCACGGTTGGGTTGAAAGACAGTTGGGCGAAGGAGACAAAGAAAGATTGAGGCAACGTTGTATAGGGTAGTTGCTGTCATCAGTGTAATTGCAATAGCATTCTTCAAACCTTAATCACAATGAAACTACTCTATTCATTTGCTTTATGTCTTCTTGGATGTATTCAACTCTCTGCACAATCAGGAGCAGGCTGCGGAATCACGCCAGCCTTCACTTATACTATCTCAGGCAATGAGGTAACTCTGGTAAACACAACAACAAGTGTTTATGATGATGTCACCATTCTCTATTACAATTGGTATTTCAGTGATGGAGGTGAATCAACAGAAATCAATCCTGTGCACACATTCTCTGACTTGTGCAACACCAATACTTGTCTTGTAGTGCATGCAGACAGTGCCGGATATGGTGTAGAGTATTGTGGTGAAATAACGCTTTGCGAATGGATTGATTTCGGATTCGACCCATTGGAAGCAACACTCGCCTCCGATTACGATGACGTTGCAGGTGAATGGCTGCTTGTGGCATCTGCAAGTGGCGGGGTGCCGCCTTATCAGTATTCATGGTTTGTAAACAATTTGCCCCAGGGATCTGGAGTGGATAACTGGGTAGTGGAAGAAGTAACTGGATTCGGAGATCAAGTGCAGGTTTGTATAACAGATGGAATAGGGTGCGAAACGTGTGCAAGTGTTTTTCTATCCAATATGGAAGCCGATTGCATTGTGGAGTTGAATATTGTACTAACCGATAATCTGCTTCAGTTGAGCCCGCAGGTATTATACGAAGGCTTTGAAGCAGAAATTGAAGGAGGTATAACCATTGATGGAGATACGGCAAATGGCTTTTACAACGGACAGAATTTTGCTTACTATATGGATGCGATAGGCAATTATAATGTTTGCCTGGAATTGAGCGATTGGACACTTGAAGCATATCCTGCATGCGAGCAGACCACTTGTGAAAATGTTGAGGTGATTAGTCTGGCAAATGACTGTGCTGCCAATTTCACATATACACAAGATGACTATTTCTTTACCTTTTTAAATACATCAACGGGATTTTACGATTCGTGGGCATGGGAATTGGACGGTGTAGTCTTAGAGAGCGACCTGAATTATTTGAGCCAATTGCTTTACCCTGGAATCTCAACAGTTTCTATTACGGTGTATAACAGCATAACACTTTGCGAAGACCAATATACTATGGAGTTCATTGTGCCGGAACCCGCCCACATTTGCGGAGTAGTATTCATAGATGAAAATCAAAATGGCATTTGGGATGCAGGCGAAGCACAAGCCGTAGGTATGGATTTGTCGTGGGGTGGTAATCCAATTGTAGTACAGAATGGCGTCTTTGACCAATATGTTTATCCGGGCACGGGATGCTTACAGGCAGGCAATGGCGACTATAGTATGCCCATCACTACACTTACATCACTCCCAGTTTGTTTCGCGAATTTGCTGGAGTTGGAATTGACACCGGGTCAAGAATGGTGTTCAATCGTTTTGGGTATTTATGTTCCTCTCACTACCGTTTGTGGCCAGTTCTTTTTTGATGAAAATGGAAATGGACAAATTGAGCCTGAGGATGTCGGCCTAGCATACTATGAACTTGAGGTGATAATTGGATACACCAATAACTTTAGCGTATTTACTGATGCAGGTGGAAACTATTGCATAGAATATCCTGCCGGTGACAGCAGTATTTCAATTGTGCCTGTTTATCCTCAAAATCCATTGGCCGTTATCAATCCCAATGATTTTTTTGAATATTATGTGGGCGAAGGTTTGATAGAAAACATCAACTTTGGTGTTTATGACACTGAAGATGAATTGGAGATTGCTATTTCTTTAGCTGCTGGTGGTCCTCTTTCTCCGGGTTTTGCTACCAACTACAACCTGCTTGCACACAACTATAGCAACCTGTCAACAACGGCCCAAGTGACATTGGTTTATCTCGATGAACAATTATTTGTAACTGCATCAGATGGCGGTGTCAATGATGATATGACCAATACGATTACATGGAACATCACCATTGGTGCTTATGAAAATGTTGAACTGTTTGCAGCATTCATCAATGCTACCAGTCTTATAATAAGCGATGTCTGGGAGTTGACAGCAAGCGTAACAGAAACAGGTCCACTGAATGAGTTGAACATTGCAAATAATGCTGCAACCATTGAGCAGATGGTAGTAGCATCATATGACCCGAATAATAAATTGGTAAATCCTATTGGCGAAGGATCGGAAGGATTGATATCTCCTTTTACCAACGAATTGATATACACTGTCAACTTTCAAAATACAGGCACAGCCCCCGCGGTGAACATTATGATAACCGACCAAATAGATGAACACCTCAATCCGGAAACGTTTGAAATGATAGCCGCTTCACACAATGTGCAAACCAGCGTGAATGGCAATCAAATAGTTTGGCTGTTCAACAACATCATGCTCCCTGATAGTTTTGCGAATGAGCCTGAAAGTCATGGTTATGTTGTCTTTCGTATTGCTCCCAACGCCAATTTGGCTGATGGTGCCACCATTGAAAACACAGCGCTCATTTATTTTGATTTCAATGACGCTATAGTTACCAATACAACTCTGAATACGATAGACTATTCCTTGCAAGTAGACGATTCAGAATTGCAGCAAGATTTTTATTTATACCCCAATCCTGTGCATGATTTGTTGATGGTGGTGACAAATGAAGAGGCATATTTTTATGTTCACAACATCACTGGCCAAAGAT
>JBJXFC010000081.1:0-12155 GCA_046153915.1 Flavobacteriales bacterium | reverse complement strand
GACGGCGCTATCTCGCAGACATCAACTCGGCCAATGCTGTAGTCCGTGGATTTTCCGAGCGCAATGCCATCAATGCACCTATCCAGGGATCAGCAGCAGATATCATCAAGGTTGCGATGATCAATATTCACAATGAATTCAAAAAACAGAATTTCAAATCCAAGATGATCATGCAGGTGCACGATGAATTGGTATTTGATGTTTATAAAGAAGAAGTCGAAATCATCAAACCGATAATTCGTGAAAAGATGATGCATGCGGTAACAATGCGTGTGCCGTTGGAAGTGGATATGAATACGGGGGAGAATTGGCTGGAGGCGCATTAGCGCGAGGGGCGAGTTGAAGAAGACGCCAGACGCTAGACACTAGACGCTAGATAGATGCAAAATATGAGATCTTTGCGTCTTAAGATTTGCATTCTGTTTATTAGTCCTATACCGTGCAGTAAGCTCTACGATCTCTGCGCGTATTTCCTCCTTCACGAAACATATTTCGCTCTCTCTGCGGTTAAAAAAACAGGAATTACATAAATCTCAGGTGTTACGAGTTGATTCAGGAAAGTAAATTCGTAAGCAAGTCATCTTAACCCGCCTTCCTCTCCCCTTCAATCACCCACCACCATCTTACCACATCCAGTGTGCGGTGGTATTCGTTGGTGAGGTTCAGTTTGATAAGCTCGGCCAGAAGGTCGGAGGTTCGATCTTGCAGAAGGCGGATATGATCTTGCTGACGGAGTTCCATGATTTTGAATTTGATAGTCAAAGGTGTGGCAGAAAAAATCCACCCACAAACCCAATAATCTCAACGGGTTCTGAACGGCTCCAGACCGGGAAATTCCCCTTCCGAAATTCAATTTTTGCCTCAAAACCAATTGGGACCCAAGATTTGGATCAAAATCAGTGTATTTATCGTTAACTTGGCTAACAGACCCACTGCGGGATGCCAAATGCAAGAGATTGACCGATCCATCATAACGCGATGCCTGAACAACGATAAAAAGGCCCATGAAGAATTCTACAAAATTCTTTACCGCATGCTTATTGGTGTTTGCTGGAGGTATGCGGGCAACAAGGAAAAAGCGGTTGAATACGTGAACCTGGGTTTTGTGCGGATACTTATGAATCTCAAACAATACAAAGACCATGTGCCATTTGATCTTTGGGCGCGGCGCGTTATGATCAATACGATTATCAATGAATTTAACCGTGAGAAAAAATGGCAGAATAAAACGAGGTCCATCGAAAACAAAGAGCAGGTCTTTGTGGCCGAAAAAGACATGAGTGATTTTCAGGAAGACATGATCGAACGCATCAAAGAAAAAATTCCATTGCTTCCACCTATGACAGCCCGTGTTTTTAATCTCTACGCCATCGATGGATATGTACATCAGGAAATTGCCAAGATGCTTGGCATCACCGAAGGTACAAGCGCCTGGCACTACTCGGAGGCAAAAAAAAGAATTCGCCAAATGCTTGGAGTACAACTTGAAAAATGAAAAATCAGAACATGCATATACCCGATGAAGATCATATTCCTGAAGGACTCGAGTTCAGGGAAGAATACATGCAATCTGCACTTTCGATGTACGATCGCGCACGCAAAGGTCTATTATTTAAAAAGTGGATCTTTGGTTCTCTGGGAGTTGTTGTAGTTGCCTTTGCATCCATGATTTTCTACTCGAATTCTGGTGAATCAAAAACAGAATTGACTAACCGCACTACAATTGTGCAAACTGAAAATCAAATTGCACCAGTTGAGCCAACCTTGATCGATAATGAGGAATTGGCCACAAACTCACATTCAGAAAAAACCGGAGAAGAATCTTCTAAGACAAAACTCAATGACAATACCTCTTCTAGTTTGCCTGATGACATAATTCAAAATCCCGGAGACAATATCAACACGGGTGATTCCAAAAAAATTCCAACGCCATCTTATTCCCTTGCTCAAAATAAAAATCCGACAACTGCTGTGATTCAAAATACAGAACAAAGCATAAGTGAAAAATCTGCAGTTTTATTGGAGGAAACATCTACCCATTTCGAAACGCCACAATCCGTTTCAAACTACAGCGCAACCAATGCAAATTCGACTGTTTTTGAAAATGAACAATTGAATTCAACTCAAAACCATGTAGCAGTATCCGAGGCCATTGTAGAAAATATACGCATAAAACCACTTCCAATGCGTTACTCAACATTCACGTTTGATGAAGAGCGTATTGCTGAACCCAGAACACCCCGGTTACCTGCTACTTCCAAATGGGTTCCTTATTTCACGCTAGGTTTAAATCCATTGACCAAATATGGACTCGACTACACACAACCACAGCTCAACCCTGCATTGAATCTTGGCATCAGGTATAAAGTATGCAGTGGAGCCACATTAAGTGCAGCAGTCGAATATTTCAGCATTACCGGACTTTTGCATCCGTATTCGATTTGGAACAGCGACTACGGACAAGGCAGTGTAAAGTCACAAACCATTGTTTACACCAATACGCTACATTATTGCGGATTGCATTTTCAATCCATTCTGCCAGTTGCAAATCGCCATGCACTTTTAGTAGGATATCGCATGAGTTATCTGATCAATGGTCAGAATGAAATTTCAACATCGACTACCCAAAATTCGGAGTCACTGCCAGAATCTAATACACAAACCAAAGGATACATTCTGGGCTTTCGCAATCTCAATCATTCGCTAACGGCAGGATACGAATACCGACTTGGAGGCAATAAATACATCGGTATAAATTATAGTTTCGGATTGAGTGACATCACCCGCGATGATTACTTCGGACCAGTATTTGATCGCAATTCGATGTTGGGTATCTATCTTAAAATGAATTTGAAATGAAGTTGAAATTTTCATTGATTGTAGTTTTTGCGGCGCTGGCCATCAGTTCGTGTAAGCGGTCGCCCTACCCTGAAAGCGAATTGGAAGCTCCGGTATTTCGCCTCTATGGCACTTATGACGGTGGATCATACTCTTTGCTTGCCGGAGAAAACTCTATTTATCTCAACTCCTTTTCAGAACAAGATGCGTTTGGTGTGCGGTCATTCATAACCCAATTCAACTCTTTGGATTGTGTCGGTTGCTCACCGAAATTCGAAATTCAAATAAATGACAACGAAGTTACCAACCCGGGTGCACCGGCAACGCTCGATATTGGAAGTGGAGATGTTTTGGACTTTGTAATCAACGAAGACGACAGTGATTATCTCACTATCCAATTCCATGCGCAAGGAGAATCAGAAGATGTAATCAACTGGGATTTTGGAGATGGCAATACCGGTAATGGCGAAAATCCGGAACACACCTACAGCACACCGGGAATATACGTTGTTACAATGGAGCACTTCTCCGGAGAAGATGATAACCACTACATCATCACCCAAACCCTATACGCAGGCAACAATGCCACACTGTCTGTACCATTTAATATAGAAGACTTGTCTGATGAATACATAGTATTGTCTTATCCAAATCAATTGCCTCCAGATCTCATAATTGAATACTGGACAATCAATGGCGAAATTCAGTCAGATATGGAAATCATTTACAATTTCGAAAGTGAAGATGAAGTTGAATTCTGTCTTCATTATCACAACACCTTGATTGATGAAGACGGAACCTATTGCATCTCATTTTATGATGACTTGGATATTGAAAACTATACCGGGCTTTGCAGCTATCAATGGAGCGCTGCGACAATAAACCTCGACAATGTACAAATTCAATTTCGCTCAGTGGAAGGCGATGTTTATTCAACCATTACAGAGCTCAATCAGCAAAATAACAACCAGTTTAGTATTCTTTCTGTGGAGGAATATACAGATGGAATTGATGGACAACCAGCGAAAATTATCCGCGCGCAATGTGATGCCGCATTAGTGAATATCAATGACCCGAACGACATCAAATCATTTGTGGATATGGAAATTGTTTTCGGAATGATTTACAAATAATCCGTCATTGCAAATCACTCGTGTTTGACAATGATGGTGTGGTAACTAAACTGTTCTCCCATCTGAATACACACTGCATAGGCGCCATTTGCCAAACCTGTTGTTTCAAGTTGCACAATGGGGTCTTGAACATTCGTATTCGAATAGACCAATTGACCCGAGGTTGAATACATGCTGATTATTCCATTTTGTGCACCTCTTATCTGAATGAAGTTTTCAGAAGGATTGGGATAAATAGAAATTTCGAGGTTTTTGAGATATACATCCACAGCATCCGAAAAATTGGAAGCACCGTTGAAGTCAATTTCTTTGATTCGATAATAGCCAAAACCGTGCAAGGGATCTTCGTCCAAAAATGCATAGTGTTGTTCGAGATAGGTTGTTCCATGGCCATGCATGGTTCCAATGGCCGACCAATTGTAACCATCATCGCTTCGCTGCACTTCGAAATAATCGCAATTTACTTCCGTCGCTGTTTTCCATTCCACCAAAACATCTTTACCAAGTTGATTGGCCTCTATCGAAATAAATTCTACGGGAAGCATGGCGGCACATTGAATGGTTGCGGTTCCGAAAAAATCCAGAACAACATTTGCATTAACGAAACTATAATTCGACAAACAAATAATGAATTGCTGACCCGCAGTAACTGTGAGTGGTGGGCCATAATTTCCGGCATTTCCACCTGCTGGAACAGGGTTTGCGAGTCCTGTGCCACCAACCGTTGTTGCGTTCCAAAGGCATCTCACCGGTGGTAATGCATTGCCCGAGATTTGTGAACAGGTAGTAACACCATTGTATGCCCACATAGACCAATCATAAAATCCAAATTGACCTCCATTGCTATTCTGTCCAAAACTAAACTGTAAACTGCCTCCTGTTCCAATTGTAAAAACCATCCAACTACTATTTAATTCGCCAGCAAGAAGACAACCAAAATCTGTTCCACCCCACGGCGGACTTGAACCAAACGCAGGATTGGAAACACTACCTGGGCCAGGAACATCTGCAAAAGTTCCGGCACCTGAAGGAGTAATTGGAAAAGAATACGTATCGCAAGCGCAAGGAGCAGTTGCACAATCAGAAGAGGGAGCAAGAGATCCGCAACCAGCACCGGGATTTCCTCCGCCGCCGCCGCCTCCACCGCCGCCTGAGCCACCCCCTCCTCCGGGAGTAACATCGGTGCAATCCAATCCGCCAATATTAAAAATTACAAACGCAGTATCACCCGAAAGCATGGTATCATCGTAAAGCGGATTTCCATTTTCATCCTCGAGGGTGTAAAAAGCATCATTCCAACCATTGCCCGCGGTATCAAACATTTCGAATGCGTAACAACCATCATCGAGACAGAGATCCATATCGGCATTTGCAACACCTGAAGCTACTACCACTCCACTTAATGTCAATTGCCATGAGATTTGATTTGGAAAATCGCCATCATCAACCTGCAGATTAAATAAGGATGTTCCAACGGGACAACCGCCACCACCACCGCCGCCTGCGCAGTCACCTAATCCAAGTTCAAAGGTATCAGTACCAAAATTCCCATTGTTCAGATTAGTGTCAAAGCTTAAATCACCTAAAAAATCCTCGATAAACCAATCAACACATTCCCAACCATCACCGCCCGTGTCGAGCATGTTGAGTGTATAACAATCATCGGGAAGGCAAATGACCTGACTGAAAGGAGCGCTGCCGCTGAGCCACAATGTTCCATCACTGCCAAGGAGTTGCCATGTAATTTCATTGAACGTAGAACAGCCCGGCTCTATATTGATAAAGACTGTATAATTCTGGCATTGAGAATAGGACGTGTTCTTTAATCCCAATTGCAAAAAAGCAATGAAAACGATCGACCAGATATACTTTATTGGGACCAGAATATAAAGATTTGAATGCGAAAGTTAGCACCACGTTTCTTGCAAATCTGAGCATTAAGTCCGAACGGGAAGAAAGGAGTGCTGAATGAGAAGAAGTTATCGGGAAATTGGAAGCAAACGATCTCTTAAGGTAAATCCGCCTTTTGCTGACGTAAAACGCAGACCCATACCGTTTGTTAACGCAGCAATTGAATTCTAAATGAAAGAAATTCAGGAGAAGATTCTTACGGTCGCTTCCGTACAATTTTTGATACCCCCAAGGCCTCTGGTTTGAGATCGTTGCGAATGCCAGACTGAATAACCTTTTGTTAAAATTCGGTTACCGAAATACACTCTGCGAATTGAATCCGTCATCCCTATCTCTGAGCGGGTTAAAATCGATCTTCTATAGAAAGTAAATAGACCGTAGAGTTGCGACATTTGAACTTCTTACCGGTAAACAAAAGTCTGCCTGAAAATTTCAAATTCATTCCGAATAAATGGGAGTACTGCGTTTTATCAGTTTAGTGTTTTTGTTCAATGCAATGATTTCGTTGAACCTTTCATGCCAAATGAATATGATATGGGCCTCACAACTGGGGGGTGACGGTGACGAATACGGCAGGAGTATTGCTGCAGACACAATCGGAAATATCTATACTACCGGCCATTTTCTTGGCACCGTAGATCTCGATCCTGGCCCTGGACTTGCCAGCTTCGGCACCACTGGAGCAGATGATTGTTTTGTAACCAAAATGGATCCCAATGGGAATTTAATATGGGCGGTTTCCTTTGGTGGCACAGGAGGAGATTTCGCAAGATCAATCGCCGTTGATCTTGAAGGCTCAATATTCATTAGTGGTAATTTCGCTGGAAGTTGTGATTTTGACCCAGGAAACCTGACCTATGTTTTGAATAGCACTGGTCAAAATGACATCTTTCTTTTAAAGCTAAATTCTTCAGGAGGATTTCTTTGGGCGCACCGCATTGGTGGAATTGGAGATGACTACGGTCGCGCGATAGTATTGGACAGTTTAGGATTTATTTATCATACCGGTTATTTTGAAGATACCATTGATTTCGATCCAGATACTTCTTCAGTAATTCTTTCCACAGCAGGCCAGGCAGATATTTTTGTATACAAAACCAACACAACAGGCAATATTCTCTGGGCTAAGTCTATGGGGGGCACTCGCAATGACTATGGGCGTGCCATTGCCATAGATAAACTTGGAAACGTATTCACTACCGGACATTTCAGAGGTACGGCTGATTTCGATCCTGGCACCGGGGTTTTTCTAAGAACATCCGTTGGCCTTTCAGACTTCTTTGTTAGCAAACTCAATTCCTCGGGCAATTTTGTATGGGTTAGACGAATGGGTGGCCCAGGAAATGATTACGGGCGAGGAATTGGATTGGATAACACAGGACATGTTTATACAACCGGATATTTCGAAGACACTTGTGATTTTAGACCAGGCACGGGAATTTACAATTTAATTTCTATCGGATTGAGTGACATCTTCGTTCAAAAAATGAACAATGCTGGTCAATTTCATTGGGCCAGAAGTTGGGGTGGAATTGGCGATGATCTGGGCCGAGCTATCTCTATTGACAACTTAAGTAACGTCTACACAACCGGTCAATTCGCCGACGTCGTTGATTTTGATCCGAATGCAGGAACTTACAATTTGGTTTCAACAGGCCAGGATGATACATTTTTAAGTCAACTTGATTCCGCCGGGATTTTTGCATGTGCGATTCACTTTGAGGGCCTTGCCTCTGACAATGGCTCTCATCTTACCATTGATAAGGAACAAAATATCGTGGTAACAGGATATTTCAGTCAATCAGTGGACTTCGATCCCACATCGGGTGCATATCCGCTTGATTCACCCACAATCCTGAACGACATCTATATCGTTAAATTGAGCCCTTGCCTTGTTATTCTTCCTATAGAACTTGAATACTTCAGTGGTCAGACCGGCCCTATTTCCAACGAATTGAAATGGAAGACAAATTCCGAATTCAACAATGCTTTCTTCGTTATTGAACGCTCATTTGATATGCAATCATTCGCAGCACTGGGTTCAATTTCAGGTCAAGGTGTTACTATGGAAAGCCACGAATACTCATTCGCAGATAACGATCCCTCGAGTGGAATAAATTATTACAGGTTGCAACAAGTAGACTTCAATGGCCAATCCGAGTATTCAGAAATAATCGCCTTAGACCGTTCAAATGAGCATTCCTTGATTTCAATTTTCCCAAACCCATCTTCAGATAAGCTTTCAATACTTAACGTACCGTTGGATTTTGTAAGTATGTGTATCCTAAACGAATACGGTAGCGCAATTCAAACCTATAAATGTCCTATTACTGAAATAGATGTTTCAAGTTTTAGAAATGGCATATATTTTATTCAATTCTCGGATAAATACGGAAACGTTATTTATAAAAGAATAACGGTTGTAAAATGAATTCGCCTTCAATCACTTTTGATAGATCTGGATTTCTTTTCTTCCACTCGTATCAATAGAAGCCCTATACATGCCCGTAGTTGTAAAAGCCATTGCTATTTGCCCTGAAGCATTGAGGGCAATGCAACCTCCCCTGCCTTTTGATGCGACAAGTTTTGTGTAAATGGCGTGATGCACGGCTGAGTCCAAAGATTCTTGTCCATATTCTACCCGACCAGCAATATCGGCTGCGATGGTATTCCGAATAAAATCTTCACCTTTACCGGTGCAGGACACAGCGCAAGATGCATTGTTTGCATAAGTACCCGCACCAATCAAAGGAGCATCCCCGATGCGTCCATAGCGTTTATTTGTAAGTCCACCAGTGGAAGTGCCCGCTGCGATATTTCCAGCCTTATCTAAAGCCACACAGCCAACAGTTCCAAATTTGCCCTCTCGAGGTTCGTCGCGCATAGCTGCAGATTTTTTGCCATCGTGATCGAGTTCAATCTTATCCTCTTCCAAAGCTTCCTGCAATTGATCCCAGCGATGTTGAGTAAAGAAGTAGGATGAGTCGACCAAATTCATGCCTTGTGCAACAACGAATTCCTCTGCGCCTATTCCAGATAGAAAAACATGCTCAGATTTATCCATAACCAAACGTGCAGCAGAAATTGGATTTCGAATATGACGAACCCCCGTAATGGAACCACAACTCAAATCGGCTCCATTCATTATCGCTGCGTCCATTTCATTTATTCCATCATGATTGAATACAGCACCTTTGCCGGCATTAAACAAGGGCGAATCTTCCATGACATGAATTGTTGCTTCCACGGCATCCACAGAAGTACCACCTCGCTCAAGAACTGCATACCCTGCCGTGATTGCACTATCCATCACCGCCTTAAATGCCAATTCCTCTTCGGGAGTTAAATTCAATTTTTTAAGATTGCCGGCACCACCGTGCAATGCGATTGCAATTTTTCCGGTCTCTGCTTTTGGTTTCATATTTTGAGGAGGTGGGCTATCACAAGACTGAAAAGTAATCAGAACTGTAATTAAAATAAATAAAATGACTCTTTTCATCAGAACTTGAAATAACAATTGATATTGGCGAGAAAGTTAGTACTTCTTACCAATCGTTGGGTTGGTTGTTGAAGTTGATACCGAAAATCCATTCTGAACCGGTCAGAAAATGTTCTCACCACTCCAAGTGAAAAACGCCATTGATCAATTCCTTCCCGCCGGCTGTGATTGAGTGGCACAAACGTTTCACAGGCAACAAATGGTGTCCAGTAGTAATTGACTTTATACTTGAGTGTTACCCTGTCGCGGAGATACCACACCGGACCTTTGAAGGCGTCGTTCCAATGATCCCCGTATACCAATTGCTGCGTGCGATGCCGAATGGACAATCCGAAATTCTTCCATGAATCAGAATAGGTCAGCGTATGAAAGTACAAACTTCTGTTTTCATAATCATTCATCAGAGAACGAAATTTTATGGCACGCACATGCAATTCCGTTTTCCAATGGTTGTTAACGTTATATACAATTCCCAAGTCGGCATTTGCAATCCAAAGTTCACTTAAGTTTTGATAGAACAATGTCTGTATACTGCTATTCACTTCCCACGATTTATTGAGACTATGGGAAGCGCTAAAACCTACCATTCCGCGAAAGTCCCTTTGTTGTGCGGAGGCATTCTCCGAAAATACAATTGCAAAGCACACTATCAAAAGCACAACACAACGAGTCAAGCCGAATTCTCCGAATAAATATTTTATACAATTGATCAATACGTGTACGAGTTTCTTTTTTCGTAAATCAGTTCGTTTTTGCTATTGAATGTTTGCTTCAAAAGAATCATCCCTTTCTTATCGTATTGAAATAGTGATTTTCTCAAGAGAACTCCTGTACCGTCAAAAACCTCTTCCAAAATCCGGTTATCCAAGTTATCGTAAGTATAAACTGTGCGTTCTTTCAATTGAGATTCACCTGTATATTCTTCGTTGGCTGTTTCTTTATTAAATCTGTCATAGGTAGTAATAACGCGGCGAGTTACCCGTCCCGTGGCACTTAGTTCCCGTAATTCCACAACATCACCGTGACGATTGTATGCATACGTCTCCGATTTTACCTTGATGCTATCTCCATTGAATTCGATCGATTCAAGTAATCGGCCTTTTCTATCATAAGAATTAGAAACATACTTCATTGTTTTTTCACCTTTCCTCACGTCTACAATTCGTGTGTTCACCACTTTGATTTTCCGGGATGAAATTTGTCGACTGCCCTGTCCTGTTGCAGAAAGAATGAAATTGCATGTCAGTAAGACTATCGCAATAATTTTTAAATGTGCCATCGAAATAAGAGATTTAATTAAAAATAACAATCGGATCCAGCACCACTTCTTCTTTTCTCTCGTTAATTTTTACTGGCAGCACCACTGGTACCATGTTATTCAAATCAGTCAATGTTGAGTCATCAGAATAAACATAGATCGAATAATCTCCTTTGTACAAAAAATCAAACTTAAATTCGCCCTTGTAATCGGTTTTTAGGCGCTTATCAAAGCCCTCGTCGCCGCCAAATGACAAATAGACGTAAACGTCTTCGGCGGGATATTCTCCAATCAATTCAGTGAATGTGCTATTGTAGTCTCTCACAATAACCTGGCCGGCAATGGAAGCATCCCCGCCAATACCAGGTTCTTTTTTGCAACTCACGCAAAAAGTGAGGCATAAAAAAAAGTAGATTATGTATTTCATAGTTTGATCCATTTATCGATTATAAGTCCTTCTGGTATATCATTGGCCGCTATCACGATGGTTAATTGACCACGCAGCGAATTAAGCAAATTCAATAAAATAATTTTCGTTTGATTATCGGTATCTACAAACGGCTCGTCGAGCAACAGAATTTTTTTGCCCGTAAGCAATGCTCTTGCAAATTGCAATTTTTTTCGCTCCGAAGATGAAATATTGCGCGCATCTGGTTCGAGTTTAAAATTGAGTACATCGTCGCTGCTTTCCAGATGCAATTGAACTCTTTTAAGCATGTCGGCAGCCTCAATGCGATTCTCAGGTGCTCTGCTATACGATATGGCGTTAAAAACCGAGTTGCCCAGCAATGGCGCCTCTGCTCCTACATAAGCAATTTGTTTCCGGATTTCTTTTGGAGAAATGGTGTTGTAATCGTGATTGGAAATGTGCAGTCTGCCTTGACCCGGAATTTCGAGACCGAGTAAAAGTTTCATCAAAGTCGATTTTCCTTTTCCATCCACAAAAGTGATTTTATCCGATTCAAATTGGGCAGAGAACAGATTGAAAATTTGCGGACCATTGGGATATGAAAAACTTACGCCCTCAAGATTGATTGATTTAGTGCGGAAAGACAATTTTGATTCTTCGTTTGCCTGGACTTCCATTTTTAAGTTTAAAATGTCAATCAAACTTTGCAGAGAAGACCTGCCCAGCAGCCATATCGTTGGCAGTTTTAGTATCCTTTTGAAAGCACTCTGCATGTAAAGCATCAGAAGTACAAATACCAGCATCGTCGAAGACATTCCTACATCTGTGGATCCTGAAGAAATATAAACAAGGACCAAACCTAAAACACCAAAAAAGAAAACAGGAAGAATACCTTCAACCAACGCTGTCAGAACAAGATCACTTTTGCTTGTTGTTAAAACCCGGTCGTTGAGTTTTTGAAACTGCCTGAGTTCGGGTACCTGCCGATTAAAAATCTTCACGGTATTAAACGCTTTCAATCGAACTTCAACAAAATTCAACAGAGCAGAACGAACACCTTTTTTAGTTTCAGATCGTTTTTTTTGAGCCGGGTTCAACAGAAAGAGC
>JBJXFC010000079.1:0-20224 GCA_046153915.1 Flavobacteriales bacterium | reverse complement strand
TGGAAGCTGGTTTGACCTACAAAGTTGACTTCGACGTTAACTCTCTGGCTACCGGTATCTACATGTTCCGCATCACTCAAAACGGACAAACTGAAATGGGTAGACTGGTGATTAATAAGTAATCGGTCTGAAAAGACGGTTTTTATAATTCCTAAACGTTGAACCCCTCTTCTTGAAAAAGGAGAGGGGTTCTTTTTTATATACTCTTTAACCCAAATTCAGCTTTTTCATTCATCATAGGCAAATGAAAGGCGATCACGAAGGGGTATTCATAACACCACTCAGAGTATCCGGCTGCGGATTACATTTCGGTTAAATTCAGTCCTTTAAAATGGAAATTCATTGAAATTGACCATTATTTGTACTTTTACCCCAAACAATATCCCTCATGTGGCACGAAAGAGACAATAAATTGGTGCGTGAATTCCGGTTCAAAGATTTTCAGGAAGCTTTTACCTTTATGACCCGCGTTGGTTTTATTGCCGAAAAAATGAATCATCATCCCGCGTGGTTCAACGTATTCAACTATGTTAAAATTGAGCTCAGCACGCATGATGCGGGTGATGTCATAACAGACAAAGACCGCAAATTGGCACTGGCAATAGATGAAATTCTACAATAATTCTATTTTTCTTTTTAGATTCTAAAAACTATACCTTCGCGCCGGCTTTTATGAAAAGTGCATTTTTCCTTTTCATATAGGTCAGCAAAAATCTGCAAATTTCAAAATGACTGAAACCATGCAAAAGGCCGCGGTAAACGTCACCGATGGCTCCATTACTGGACGTATGTCCAATTTCGATCACGAACAGGTGGTCTTTTGCCAGGACAAAAGCACCGGTCTCAAGGCCATCGTTGCAATTCACAATACCGTTCTCGGTCCGGCTGTTGGTGGCACACGCATGTGGGCCTATGCCAACGAGAATGACGCAATTACAGATGTATTGCGCCTTTCCCGCGGAATGACCTATAAAAGCGCTCTTGCAGGGCTCAACATCGGTGGTGGCAAAGCTGTGATTATCGGCGACGCTCGCAAGGATAAAAATGAACCGCTTATTCGCCGTTTTGGCAAATTCGTAAATAGCCTCGGAGGTAAATACATCACCGCCGAAGACGTGGGTATTTCTACACGCGACATGGAATACGTGAAAATGGAAACGGATCACGTGGTAGGATTGCCAGAATACCGCGGAGGAAGCGGAGATCCAAGTCCTGTAACAGCATACGGCGTGTACATGGGCATGAAGGCCAGCATGAAAGAACTGACAGGAAGCGACTCCCTCGCGGGTAAAAAGGTGATGGTTCAGGGTGTTGGTCACGTGGGCGAATACCTCGTTGAGCATCTTGTAAAAGAAAATGCTGTTGTGACAATCGCAGATATTTATGAAGATCGTGTAAAAGACGTAGTCACCAAATACGGTGTTAAGGCCGTTCATGTGGATGAAGTTTACGATCAGGAAATGGACATATACAGCCCTTGTGCATTGGGCGCCACGGTAAATGATGAAACCCTTGCCAAACTCAAGTGTGCCATCATTTGTGGAGCTGCCAACAATCAGCTCAAAGACGAAACAGTACATGGGGTGGAGGTGCTTAACAAAGGCATGTTGTATGCACCGGATTATCTGGTCAATGCTGGTGGAATTATCAATTGTTACTGGGAAATCATTGGCTACAACCGCCAGGCAGCGCTTTCTCAGGCAGAAAATATTTATTCTACCGCATTGAATATCTACAAAAAATCAAAAGAAGAAAATATACCAACTTATCTCGCCGCCAACCTCCTTGCAGAAGCAAGAGTAGAAGCGATGGCCCGCATCAAAACCAAAATTTAAAGAGCAGTTATTACAGTTATTAAAACAACTTAACGAAGTATGTTGAACAGAAGACACATCCGGATTAAAGTCATGCAAATTTTATTTGCATACTATAGCGAGGAAAAACCGGATATTGTGAAGTACGAAAAAATGCTCATGGAAAGTTTCGAGCGTTTCAGAGATTTGTACATCGCTCTTATAATTCTTTTACCGGAAATGCAGGCCCGGGCTATTGAAAAAATCGAAGCCGGTCTCAATAAAAAATTGCCAGCCAAAGAGGACTTGCATCCAAATACAAAATTTGTTACCAATATCCTTATCCGGATTCTGGCCAATAGCAAGACACTTCATAAACTGGAAAAGGAAATCCACATCCGCTGGAAAGACAATCCCGACTTGCTGAAACAAATGTTTAAAGCACTTACGGAGTCTGATGATTACAAGGAATACATGGCAAGTAAAGAGCGCGGCTACAACCACGATCGTGAATTCCTGTTGCGTTTTCTTCGCAGACATATTGTCAATTTCGAACTTATGCACGAATGGCTCGAAGAACAAGGCATATTCTGGAATGACGATCTGGATCTGGCTTCAAGTATGGTTCTTCGCACTCTCAAAGCAGTTAAGGAAACAGATGATGATGTAACCATTCTTCCTCTCTGGAAAGCTGACGATGATGAAGAGGAATATGCACGCGAACTTTTCCGTAAAACACTTGTAATGGGAAAAGAAAGTGAAGAGTTGATTGCTAAAAATTCGCCTAACTGGGAAACAGAGCGCATCGCCATGATGGATTTAATTATCCTCAAAATGGCACTTGCCGAAGCACAAACGTTTGAGAGCATTCCGCTTAAAGTAACCATGAACGAATACATCGAATTGGCAAATTATTACAGCACGCCAAAGAGCAATGTATTCATAAATGGATTGCTGGATAGTCTTTTCCCCAAACTCCAACACGAAGGAAAAATCAAAAAAATTGGTCGCGGACTGATTGAAGAATAATTTTCAGTAAGCTCGAAAATCCGGATTGAATTGAACGGTCAGAACACATTGATTTTGGTGCTCGGCCCAACGGCGGTAGGAAAAACAGCCTATGCCATTGCCCTTGCAAAACACTTTCAAACCGAAATTATTTCGGCTGATTCTCGCCAGTTTTATAGTGAATTGAAAGTGGGTGTAGCCCGTCCCACTGATGCAGAATTGAAAGAAGTTCCGCATCATTTCATCGGCTTTTTGCCAGTAACTGATTATTATAGTGCAGGGGATTATTCGCGAGATGCCGAAAAAAAACTTCACGCACTTTTTCAACTACATGATATTGTAATTGCTGTAGGCGGCAGCATGATGTACCTCGATGCCCTTGTCCACGGATTTGATGATCTGCCGGGCGATAGAGAGAGGAAAGCAGAAATTCAAAAAGCATTTCAGGAAAATGGTATTTCGTTTTTGCAAAATCGTTTAAAGGAGCTCGATCCCGAATATTACGCTCAAGTGGATATTTTAAATCCCCACCGTCTCATGCGCGCTATTGAAGTGTGTGAAGTAAGTGGTCAAAAATATTCTGCCTTGAGAAAAAATGAGGGTAAAACCAATGCATTCCACACCATCAAAATCGGTCTTACAGCTCAGCGTAATAAACTCTATAAACGCATCAACAATAGGGTAGAGGTGATGTTCCAGGATGGCCTTATTGCTGAAGCTCAATCCATGTTGCCACACCGCCAACTAAATGCGCTGAATACGGTTGGATACAAAGAGATGTTCGAATACCTCGATGGGCATGTTTCCCTTGATTTTGCAAAGGATAAAATCAAACAACATACCCGCAATTTTGCCAAACGCCAATTGACCTGGTGGCGACGTGATGACACTATTCACTGGTTGGACATTACGGCTGACGAACCATCCATTGGATTTGCAGAATTTTTGATATCGAACCAATAACAAATCGTGGAACAACTTTGATGGCACTGCAAATTGTTATTCAATTTGTCAGAGGAACCATTCGGCACATCCTCAAAACTGAAAATAGATGAAGGGATGCATATCGGCCGACATGATCTGGTAAATTCCGAAAATGGTTAGAAAGCAGATGAGCCCAATGAGCCAAATAGGTAGCGATGCAAATTTGGAGCGATAACCTTCTTTGAATGAAGATGGCAACCAATGAATAAACATGCCGAACAAAATAACTACAAATACATTCCAGTAGCCGAGCAAGACCTGAGGCGCCAGTGTCCAATCCATGTGGAAAAAGATTTGCTGCAACATGGTGGTTGCCGACATAAACTCTCCTTCCAAATCGTGTGTGTCGTTCATGTCGTTCCATGAGGTATTGCTACCAGCACGAAACCAAACGCGTGTAAAGGTGATAAACGTGAAGGTGAGAAAAATGACCCATGCGCGCACAATCCATTTGTTCTTGTGTTTTTCCCACGGACTTATTTTTTTCCATGTTTTATAGAAAACCAAAGCAAGTCCGTTCAGTCCTCCCCAGATAATAAAATTCCATGAGGCGCCGTGCCATAAGCCACCGGCAAGCATGGTAATCATCAGATTGAGATTCGTATTCAACCAAAGTGAAAACGCTTCAAAAAGTTGTGCAAGAACAAGACACAACGCGGCAAGCCCGCAACAGATAGCCAACACAAGCCATGAATTGCTCATGGCTGTAATGATTAGAATGAACAATCCGAGAGAGGCATAAGTTGCCACGTTACCTGCTTTGTTGCCGCCCAATGGAATGTAAACATAATCGCGCAGCCAATTGCTAAGGCTCATGTGCCATCGTCTCCAGAAATCGGCAACGCTTGTGGCTTTGTAAGGAGAATTGAAATTTTTGGTGAGGTGAAATCCCATCAACAAGGCCACTCCAATGGCGATATCGGTATATCCCGAAAAATCTGCATATACCTGTAGACTGTATCCATAAATGGCCATCAAATTCTCGAACCCGGTATAAGAAACGGGATTGGAAAATATGCGATCGATGAAATTGACAGCTATGTAATCTGCGAGCAATACTTTTTTGATAAGACCATTGAGAATCCAGAATACTGCAAGTCCCCATTCATAGCGTGTTAGCTGATATTCTTTGTAGAGCTGTGGTATGAACTCCGTACTGCGCACAATCGGTCCAGCCACGAGTTGAGGGAAAAATGTTACGAAAAAGGCAAAATCAGTAAACCGCTTCACGGGTTTTAGTTCTCCCCTGAAAATTTCTACAGTATAACTTATACTTTGAAAAGTGAAAAACGAAATACCGATTGGTAAAATGATTTTATAGACTTCGAAATGTGTTCCGAAAAATCCGTTGCTCCAATGCCCTAGCCAGTTAAAAACGTAATTGTGTTTGTCGAGGGCTGCGTTATAAATATCCGTAAAAAAATAGGCATACTTAAAGTAAAACAACACACCCAGATTCATCAATACGCTTAATGCAAGCCAGAATTTGCGCCACCGCTTATCCCTTGTAACGAAAATTTGTTTACCGATGAAATAGTCCCAAACAGCGGTAAAGAGCAATAAGAGAAAAAAGAATCCAGTCGTTTTGTAATAGAAAAACAAACTTGCAGCAAAAAGAAAAGCATGGCGCCAGGCGCGTTTTTTATGCAGAAATGCATCCACAGTGAGCACCGCAGCAAAGAATATCCAGAAGCTTACAACAGTAAAAATAAAGGGCGCTTTTGGATTAAAGAGAAAGAACTCTTTTATCGATTGCATGATTTGCGCTACCTCAATCATTTTTTCTTCGCTACGAGTGTATATCCAAGAGGATAAGAATACTTGGTTTTTAAATTCACTTTTTTATACCACGATGTTTTTTTCACCACAGATGCCAACATCCGAAATGCACGGTGGGAGAGGCGTGATGTCATGCCTTTGTTCAAAGTATCCAGCAACACATCGCCATAGCCACCATACGATTCCAAGTGCACAATTTCCAGTCCATGCTTCTCGCAGAGCTGCTTAAGTGCTGAGTCTGTGAAGTGATAATATTCATGCGGATATTCGCTTATCCAATAGACAAATGGCGTGGTGAGAATCAAATGTCCGTTTTTTTTAAGATGCTGGCAAATTGAATGAATAAGTGCATCGGGATTGGAAATGTGCGCAATTACATCCGTTAGCAGAACACAATCAAACGCCGATTCCTTTAGTTGAAAAGGTGCGCTCAGATCAACTTTTTCATCCAGAAATTGAGCGACTTGTGGATTATCACTCCAGTCGATGGCGTATACGGAAGTTGTTTTGTTTTTATACACCCCATACCACGGAAGTTGGCCACAACCGCAATCCAGAAGTTTGCCGTTTGCAAATTGCTCCAACAAAGGCACATAGTACTTCACCTGAATCGAAGCGATATGCCACGAACCAGCATAAACTTCCTTTTTATTGAATGCAAAGACTCCGGTTGAATCCCGGATTATTCGCGTAGGATGCCACAATGCCTGGTTATTCATGTCGTGAATTTAACCCGGATTATGCAGTGCCTTTCTATTCCGATTCAAAATCTCTTTGAATTCGCGCACTTGCTCGTTTCGAGTGCTCACCGTGGGGATGACCACGATTGCGCGCTCGAAACTTGCGCCAGCACACGAATTCTTTGGGATTTTGAAACTCATGTACGAAACGCACTGCATAATCCGGGTTTAAAACAGACAAAAAACAAACAATTCATTCAATATCACAGGTAATATTGCAGACAGTTAATAACACAGGGAATTGATATGGCAACAGCAGAAGCAACCAAAGAGGAAAAAAAGAAAATTTCGAAGGAAGGTTTGAAACGGGCTCTCGGAGTTTTTAAATACCTCAAGCCCTATTGGTTGTTGTTTTCCATTGGATTATTTCTTCTGGTTATTTCAGGATTGCTTGTCATTGTTATTACTGCGCTTCTGGGTCAGCTTATCAGCCCTGCCATTGGCGAGTTGCCGGGTGGAAGCATGACCAGAATGATAACGGACAAACTGAATCTGGCAGAGGCATGGGGTGATACAGGATTGGTGCTTACGGCTCTGGCAGCATTGCTTATTATTCAGGGAATCTTTTCTTTCTTTCGCATTTATATATTTTCTTACGTCACAGAGAATGCGATGTTGACCCTACGTAATGATGCCTTCAGCACGATTATCCGCATGCCGATGCAGTTTTTTAACGAGAGGAGAGTAGGCGATTTATCCAGCAGACTTGGCAACGACATTACTACCATTCAGGAAACGCTTACCAATACGTTTGCGGAGTTCATTCGCCAAACCGTCATCATTGTTGTGGGTATTGGATGGCTGGTATCATACTCCTACAAGCTCACCCTGGTCATGCTGGTAACGTTGCCTGTCATCATTATTGTGATGGTTTTTTTCGGCAGATTTATTCGCAAACTCGGAAAGAATACACAGGATAAAGTGGCAGAAAGCAGTGTTATTGTGAACGAATCTTTCACGGGAATTGTAAACGTAAAAAGTTTTGCCAACGAACGTTTCGAAAGTGCGCGTTTTCTTCAAAGCACCAGCACCATCAAAGACATTGCGATGAAAAGCGCTGTGTGGCGCGGCATGTTTGGAACCTTTATCATTATCTTCCTTTTTGGCGCCCTCGGACTTGTAATGGGAGTCGGAAAACACCTTCAGGATATTGGTGAACTTCCTGCGGATGTATTGAGCCAATTCGTGATGGTGACAGGTCTTGTAGCAGGATCAATCGGTGGCCTTGCTGCCCAAATGGGAACACTTCAACGCAGCATTGGAACGATTGAAAGTGTCATGGAAATTCTGAGTTATAAAACCGAAGAAATAGACCTTTCAAAAACATCTTCAGAGAAATCATTGCGTGGAGAAATTTCATTTAATGAAGTCGATTTCTACTATGCTTCACGTCCTGATATTCAGGTTCTGAAAGGAGTTTCATTCAAAGTAGCGGCGGGAGAACAAATAGCCCTCGTTGGTTCGTCAGGATCTGGAAAGAGTACCATCGCAGCCTTGGTGCAGCAATTCTATCTTCCAGTGACAGGCGAAATCCAATTTGACGGTAAGCAGGCATCATCGTATTCTCTTACCGAATTGCGCAACCAGATGGCATTTGTGCCGCAGGAAGTGATCCTCTTCGGAGGTTCCATTAAAGAAAATATCCGCTATGGAAAACCAACAGCAACAGATGAAGAAATTAGGGATGCGGCCAAAAAAGCGAACGCCCTGGATTTTGTCGAATCTTTTCCTGATAAAATGGAAACCATTGTTGGAGAGCGCGGAATTCAACTCAGCGGTGGCCAGCGACAGAGAATTGCCATTGCCCGCGCTGTTTTGCGCAATCCAACCATCCTGATCCTGGATGAAGCAACAAGCTCGCTGGACAGTGAAAGCGAAAAACTCGTTCAAGAGGCCCTGGACAAACTTATGCAGGGCAGAACAAGCATCGTAATTGCGCACAGATTATCTACCATCCGAAATGCAGACAAAATTCTTGTCCTTGAGAATGGGTTTATCCGCGAAGAGGGAAGTCATGAAGAATTGATTGCACGCGAGAATGGCATTTATAAGAGGCTAAGTGAGTTCCAGTTTGAACAAGCCTGAGATGTTTTGAAATTCCTGAATAAATAAGTCCCTTTGCACTTTTGTTTCTGAGCTTATTGGCTTAGGTTTGCGGCCCATTCCAGTCCTTTGAAGGAACTCCTGTCTTGCTTAAAAGCACAGGGAATGCCTATCTGGGGGTGGATGGAATATGAACCTGGTAACAACCTGGAAACGAATCTGATTCATGTCACAAATTGAACTTTTGTTGCCCAAAATGGGCGAAAGCGTGGCCGAAGCCACCATCATCAAATGGTTGAAGAATGAAGGTGAAGCTGTTAAGGCTGACGAACCTATCATCGAAATCGCCACAGATAAGGTGGATAGCGAGGTGCCTTCACCAGAAGACGGCGTGCTTGCAAAACGCCTGGTGAATGAGGGTGATGTTGTGCAGGTTGGTCAACCCATCGCGATTATTGCCACCGGTGGTTCTTCAACCGTGGTAACGCAATCAGCTCCTGCGGCTGCTGCCCCAGCTCCGATTGCCGCTCCCGTGCAGGAAACTGCAGTGCCTTACGTTCCTGCCACAGTTGTTGAGGAGGTTTCTTCCACCGATGACAGTGGTAGATTTTATTCTCCTCTGGTTCGAAATATCGCCAAAGAAGAAGGCGTTTCGATGCAGGAATTGCAGCGAATCCAAGGTTCAGGTCAGGGCGGAAGGGTTACCAAATCGGACATCCTAAACTTTGTCGAGAACAAATCACGCGGTGGTGTCGCCGCAGCAGCGGCAGCAGCTGCTCAAGTCATTCAGGCGCCAGCACCTTCCAACGGTGTAACTTCTGAGAAGAAGGCAGAGGTGAACGTTTCTTCACCGGCACCTGCTAAGACTAAATCATCGATCACCATTGGTCCAAACGACGAAATCGTAGAAATGGATCGCATGCGCAAACTCATTGCCGAACACATGGTGATGAGCAAGCAAACTTCTCCTCACGTCACGTCATTTGTTGAAGCCGATGTGACGAATATTGTAATGTGGCGCGAGAAGATGAAGAAGGTTTTCGAAACAAAGGAAAAGACCAAGCTTACATTCACTCCGATATTTATGGATGCTGTGATCAAAGCGATTAAGGACTTCCCAAATATCAATGCCTCGGTGGATGGTGACAGAATCATCATCCGGAAGGACATCAATATCGGAATGGCTGCGGCTTTGCCAAGTGGTAATCTTATTGTACCCGTTATTAAAAATGCAGATCAGCTCAATTTGATCGGTCTTGCCAAAAAAGTAAATGATCTTGCCGATCGTGCACGCGCAAATAAACTGAGCCCCGATGAAATTTCAGGTGGTACTTACACCGTGACCAACGTGGGCACCTTTGGCAATGTAATGGGAACTCCTATTATCAATCAGCCGCAAGTGGCTATCCTTGCCGTAGGTGCAATCCGCAAAAAACCTGCGGTAATTGAAACGCCATACGGTGATACCCTCGGTATAAGACACATGATGTTTTTGAGCCATAGTTATGATCACCGCGTTGTAGATGGTGCCCTTGGTGGAAGTTTTGTGAGAAGAGTTGCAGACTACCTCGAAGCCTGGGACATAAACCGTGAAATCTGACAGGGCGAATACTGACTTTTACTTCTAAAACCCAGAATTATCAGACCGAAATAACTGACGAATACGGTCTGCCCAATTTTTATTATATTCGTGCCTTAGATTTTGTGTTACAATAAACCACTGAAATGAAACGTTTTTTACCCATTCTTCTTATTGTTTTTTCAGCCATCACTTCTCAAGCCGGCAATCCGGTTAAGGGAGGCATTGACTTCAATGCTGAATTTATCGATGCCAATCGATTGATGCTTGAAAAAAACTGGACAAAAAGCATCAATACATGGCAAAAGCTGCTCGGAGCAGAACCTAATAATGCCAATATCAACTTTAAAATTGGCTATTGCCTGCTACAAACGGCCAATTCGAAAAAGGAAGCGCTGACGTATCTCGAATCTGCTGTGATGAAAAAACTCAGCAGCAACTACGATCCTGATGATCCAAATGAGTCCAAAGCTCCTGTTATTGCATTGTATTATCTCGGTAAAGCACAAGCACTTAACTTGAAGCTGGATGAGGCTATTGTAAGCTATCAGACCCTGGAAAAGAAGCTTGGCAAAAAACACATTAAATACCAGGAATGTGAACTTGAGATTAAGCGCTGTGAGGAAGCCAAATTGCAAATGGCCAATCCAAAAAATTACATCATTACCAATATTGGTCCTGTAGTAAACAAGGAAACGAATGAGTACAGTCCGGTATTGTCGCTGGATGAGTCTACTATGTTCTTTACCTCACGCCGCATGCGTGCCGACAGTTCTAATGCTGGCTTGTCGGATATGGATACAGGTGAATTTAAGGAGGACGTTTATGCATCCTATAAGACAGTGGACGGTGTTTGGAGTGAGCCCGAAATTCTGAAAGAACTCAATACAGATTACCACGAAGCTACAATCAGTGTATCGCCCGATGGTCAGAATCTATTTCTTTACAGCGATTATTTTGGTGATGGTCGTCTTCTGGAAAGCCGTCTGATAGGTGAAACCTGGAGTACACCAACTCTTTTGGGTTCAGACATCAATACCGAGGCCTGGGAAACACACGCTACCATTTCCGCAGATGGCAATACCTTGTATTTTGTTTCTGATCGTGCAGGTGGAATTGGCAAACGCGACATCTACAAATGCGTGAAACTTCCAAATGGAGAATGGAGCCGCGCTCTCAACATTGGCACAACTATCAATACCGAGTTTGAAGAAGATGCACCATTCCTAACGGCGGATGGCAAGACGTTGTACTTTTCATCAACTGGCCACAACAGCATGGGCGAATTCGACATTTTTGTTTCCAAACTAGGAGATGATGGCGAATGGGGAGCACCGGTGAACATGGGCTATCCGCTTAACACAGTTGATACAGATGTATTCTTTGTTCCAATGGCCGATGGTCGTCGTGCTTATTACTCTTCTTCCAAAGATGGTGGATATGGATTGCGTGATATTTATCTGGTAGATATGCCGGACATTACTAATGAAACCAATCTTGCCGTACTGAAAGGATTTATTATAGCACCGGAAGGTGAAGAATTACCAGAAGATCTTCGCATCCTGGTAACCAACCTGAAGAGCAATGAAGTGACTGAATACCGTCCGCGCAAACGCGATGGTGGATTTCTTGCTATCCTCACACCATGTACTCCTTACCACGTAGAATATTTCAAAGGATCAGAAATGATCAAAGACGATGATATCAACGTTCCTTGTGATGCCAGCTTCAAAGAAATCGAGAAGGAAGTATATATCCTTCCGTTCAATATTGCGAAGTCTGAACCAGAACAACCCAAGGAAGAACCTAAGGTGGAGCCAAAAGTTGAACCGAAGATCGAAGCACCAAAAGAAGAACCAGAAGCTGAGGTTCAAGCTCCGGAAGAAATCAAAAACTTTGAATACGATCCAAAAGATCCGATCAACCGCCAGTACATCGAGGGCAAGGCATTTGCTCAATTCTCGCGCTACTTTGTTTACGACTTCAATGAATTTGGTGCTGAGGAGAAAGAATTCTCGGGCTTCATCAAGGATATCAATAAAATCATAGCATTGGGCAAAAAGCCGCTGATTACAGTTGAATCTTCTGCTTCGAATGTCCCTTCTTCCAAATTCAAAAACAACGATGAACTCACAGCAGCGCGTAATAAGACAGCGGAAGATCAGGTGCGCACAGCGATGACCAAAGCCGGGAAAAAGGAAGGTGTCGATTATTCATTTGGTGAACCAATCAAACTTGTTCAGGGTAAGAAGTATGAAAATGATGCGAAGAAAAACCGCCTCATTTATGAGCAATTCCAATATATCAAGATAAAAGTGCAGGGCTGATAGAACATCATACCTACAACATAGCTTTTTTTAAAAAGTGAAACCCTCCGGATACTCCCACCCGGAGGGTTTCTTTTGCTACCCTGACCGACTAATCAAAGTCGGTCGCTACTCTGTACAGGGATAACGTCAGTCGTTTCGATTTTATTTTCAGACTCCCTTTTTTTATTTTGAATGCACCGTGAATTGGGTTTACTGCGGTGGAATTAATAATCGCATCTTAGACTTGATGACACTCATTGATACGAATTCGAAATGAAGGCAGAAACGTGGTCCCTCGCTTCGCTTCGGGATGACAGTTCATAAGTAATGAGGGGTTTGCGCGAAAAAAGTGGAAGAGAAAAGGCGGCGCAGCCGCCTTTTCTCTTCCACTTTTTTCACGCCCTTGACCAATTGTCAACCTTGTCATCCCGAACGCAGCGAGGGACCTTTGTATCTATCGCAATTCCATGATTGCGAAAAATCATACAACTATTTTGTCGAAGAAATCCAATCAAAAATTGCTAAACACCATTGCAAATCCAACGGGAGAATGCAAAATTGAACTCCGGCAAGATCGCTCATGATTACTGAATAGCACCAAAAACAAACTCAATTTGCGTATTGATTTCGCGTGCCCCATTGAGAAAGTCAGCGGTGTTTGGATTTTCTCAATTTCTAACTTTTTCTGGACCTACCCCCAATTTTTCACAGGTGTTTGAAAAAAATATATACAAATTTTTTGATGACCCCCTCCAAAATGGATAGCTTTGCCCCGAAAATTGATATTTTTTCAAAATTACCCCCAAAAATCAGATTCCACATGTCGACAAACCGTTTTCAGGCACTTTCCGAATTGCATTACCGCAAACCAGAGGCTTTCACTGCTACGAAAGACCGTATTTCGGAGTATTTCGCCTCCAACGTATTCTCTACGTTTAAAATGCGCGAATACCTTACCGATGATATTTACGATGAGCTGGTAGACTGTATCACAAATGGTACACGCATCAACCGCCTTACTGCAGATCACATTGCAGCAGCTATGAAAGAATGGGCCATCCAGCATGGTGCAACGCACTATACCCACTGGTTTCAGCCCCTTACCGGAAGTACTGCCGAAAAACACGATAGTTTCTTTAAGCCGCTGATGGATGGTCGCGCTGTTGAGAAATTCGATGGAAGTTTGCTCGTTCAACAAGAGCCGGATGCAAGTAGTTTTCCAAGCGGTGGTATTCGCAATACCTTCGAAGCACGCGGGTACACGTTGTGGGATCCTTCTTCTCCGGCGTTTTTGGTAGGTACTACGCTTTGTATTCCGACCATTTTTATATCGTACACCGGACATGCACTCGATTACAAAATGCCTTTGATGAAGGCTTTGCATGCTGTTGATCAGGCTGCAACTGCAATCTGTCAGTACTACGATAAAGATGTAGTTAAAGTGAATACTACCCTCGGTTGGGAACAGGAGTATTTCCTGATTGACTCTTCATTATACAGCGCACGTCCGGATATTGCGATGACGGGTCGTGCTTTGTTTGGTGCCCGCCCTGCAAAAGGCCAGCAACTCGAGGACCATTACTTTGGAAGCATTCCTGAGCGTGTAATGGCTTTTATGCAGGAGTTCGAATATGAATCTCATTTGCTTGGAATACCCGTTACTACGCGTCACAATGAAGTTGCTCCCAACCAATTTGAGTTGGCTCCCATGTTTGAAGAGGCCAACCTTGCTAATGACCACAACCAATTGGTGATGGATGTGCTTGAAAAAACAGCGCGTAAACACAATTTCAGATTATTGCTGCATGAAAAACCTTTCGAAGGAATCAACGGAAGTGGCAAACACAACAACTGGTCACTTTCTACCAATACAGGTGTAAATCTTTTGAAGCCAGGCCGCAACCCGAAGAGCAATATGCAATTTCTGACCTTCCTGGTAAATACCGTTGCAGCTATTCATGAAAATGCAGATATTCTTCGGGCTTCAATTGCGAGTGTTGGAAATGATCACCGTCTTGGCGCCAACGAAGCTCCGCCGGCTATCATGTCTGTTTTCCTCGGAGAACAGCTTTCTGCCATGCTCGATGGATTGGAGCAAAACATCAAGGCTGGCAAGATGACACCTGAAGACAAGACAGAATTAAAACTCAATATTGGCAAACTTCCTCAGGTATTGCTCGATAATACGGATCGAAATCGCACTTCGCCTTTCGCGTTTACCGGAAACAAATTTGAATTCCGTGCCGTGGGAAGCAGCGCAAACTGCGCCAATGCCATGATTACCCTGAATACCATTGTGGCATATCGCCTCAATCAATTCAAAAAGGATGTGGATGCGCGGATTGCCAAAGGTGACGATAAAGATGAAGCCATTCTGAAAGAATTGCAAAAGTTGATCAAAACCAGCAAAGCCATTCGATTTGAAGGAAATGGTTATGGCGATGAATGGGTGAAAGAAGCAGCCAGGCGTGGGTTATCAAATTTCGAGAACACACCACTTGCTTTGAAAGTTTGGAAAGACAAAAAAATTCACAAGATGTTTGAAGATATGAACGTGCTTACCCACGAAGAAATTCATGCACGATACGATATTGAAGTGGAAACCTATGTGCGCAAGCGGGAAATAGAAGCGAGACTTACCATCGATCTGGCTCAAAACCACATTTTACCTGCAGCCATTGGGTATCAATCCAGATTGACAGAAAATGTATTGGGAATCAAGGATATATTCACGGCAGCCGAAGCGAAAGAAGCCACAAAAACCCAAATGGAATTGATCCGTGAAATTTCTGCCGGAATCAACGGTATTCGAACAACTTCCGAAAAAATGAGGGTTGAAAGGGAAAAAGCGGCCAAACTTGATCTCGAAAAACAAGCCGAGATTTATGTAAATAAGGTAAAACCAATGATGGATTTGATCCGTGAACATGCCGATAATTTGGAAATGATCGTGGACGATGAGTCTTGGCCTCTTCCAAAAATGAGGGAGATATTGTTTACAAGATAATGAAAATCAATAGATTAAAATCCGTCAGTTTATTTACTGGCGGATTTTTCTATTTTTAGAGCGGCAGATTATGGAATTGAAGTGTCTTTGTTGTCTATTCTGTGATTCCAAAATAAACCACAGAAAATGAATAAGACCTTAAGTAAAAGTTTGCCCAAACCAATAATTGTTTATTTTCGTCACCTTCAAAATACAAGGATTAACAAAACCAACCTTATGAAAATTCCGCAACTACTTATTCTCTCTCTGGCCATTGTATTGTCTATTGGAGCCAGTGCACAGAAAGCAGTAAAGAAAGCAGATCTACAATTTGAAAACCTGGCTTACCTCGAAGCCGCTAAACTCTACAAAGTAGCTGAACCAACTGTCAAAGATTTGGACGATAAAGCTCGAATTTTCTTTCAGTTGGGCGAATGTTATCGCCTCACTGCTGGTTACAACGCCGCTCTTGAATGGTATGATAAGGCGATCACAGCGCAGTATTACACTACCAATCCAGAGGTGTATTTCAATTACGCACTTTGCCTCGAAAAGCTGGATCGTTGGGATGATGCCATTGCTCAACACAACAAATACATTGCAAAAGGCGGCGAAAAGAGCAAAGCCAACGACCGTATAGCTGCATGTAAATCAGCGGCAGAGCTAAAAGTGGGCAAGGTGAAACTCATCGTTGAAAACATGGCCGAACTCAATACTCCCTTTTACGATTTTGGTCTTGAGTATTCTGCCAAGAAGGGCGAACAAATGGTGTTTTCTTCAGCTCGTCAGGCTGCAGAAGGCGGCGGTATTGATCCAATCACCGGAGAATCTTGTCAGGATTTGTTTTTCGTGGATGTAGATAAGAAAGGAAAATTGAGCACACCTCAACCTGTTACCGGAGAATCGAATACGCCAAAGCATGAAGGCGCCATGTGTTTTTCGAAAGATTTTTCTGAAATGTATTACACCTCTTGCAATTGCGATATCAAATTGCCTTCCGGTTGTGATATCATGAAAGCCAAAAAGACAGGTAACAACTGGGCTGCAGGTGAAGTGGTAATGCTTGTTGACCGCAACGAAGATGATACTTCATCTCTTGGTCAGCCTTTCCTTACACCTGATAACAAGTTTATGCTTTTTGCATCAGATATGCCTGGTGGAAAAGGTGGAAAGGACATTTGGTATGCCTCTTTCGATAAAAAATCGGATACATGGGTTAAGCCTATGAACCTTGCCTCTGTGAATACTCCCGGTGATGATATGTTCCCATTCGTTACCAAAGATGGAGTTCTTTATTTTGCATCCAATGGCCGCGGTGGTATGGGTGGTATGGATATCTTCAAAGCCGACAAAACAGGTGATATTTCATTTGGAGCGCCAATAGCTCTTCCTTATCCAATCAATACAACAGCCGATGATTTTGCTTTTGTTTTGGGAGAAGGCAAGGATGAAGACAAATCATACTTTGGTTATTTCACCTCTAACCGCCCGGGCGGAAAAGGAATGGATGATATCTACAAGTTCAACGAACCTCCACTTGAGTTTTCACTTGTAGGAACAGCCTATGATAAAAATACCGGAACACCTCTTTCTGGCGCTAAGGTTACAGTTACTGGTTCCGATGGCTCCAGCTATAACCTTACTGCTGATGGCAATGGTGGATTTAGCTTGGATAAGACACAGGTAAAAGCTGCAACGAACTATTCTGTGCAAGCAGATAAAGAACAGTATATCGGAACTGGGGACAAATTCTCTACAGTAGGATTAACCGTTTCCACCAAATTTGCTCGCGAGTATTTCCTTATACCAATTATCATTGACGTACCTTTGGATATGCCGCTTGTTCAATATCCTTATGATCAGGCCACACTGCTAGTTAATAGTGATGTGAATTCTGAAGACTCATTGAATTATCTTCTGGATATTCTTCAACGCAATCCAAAACTTCGTGTTCAATTGGAAGCACATACTGATGCTCAGGGTGGTGATGCATATAATCAGGACCTTTCGCAAAGAAGAGCCAATACATGTGTTCAATATTTGATTACAAAAGGTATTGACCCAGCCAGAATGGTTCCGGTAGGAATGGGTGAGAAAGAACCAAAAACTCTTGATGCCAATAATGGACCATTTAAGAAGGGTGATAAATTGACTGAGGCTTTTATCAGCAAGTTAACGGCAGAACAACAGGCAGCTGCACATGCATTGAATCGTCGTACTATTTTCAAAATTCTTGATTACAATTACGTACCTAAAAAATAGCGTACCTATATAACTTTGAAGCGGATGTGGCCCTGGCTGCATCCGCTTTTCTTTTTAAATACAATGAGTGATTCCAAATACGCAGCACGAGGAGTTTCTTCCCAGAAGGAAGACGTTCATGCTGCGATCAAAAACCTGGACAAAGGACTTTTTCCAAAGGCATTCTGCAAGATTATTCCTGATTTTCTGAGCGGTAGTGAAGAACACTGCATCATCATGCATGCAGATGGAGCAGGCACTAAAAGTTCGCTCGCTTATATGTACTGGAAAGAAACCGGCGACATGAGCGTTTGGAAAGGCATTGCCCAGGACGCTCTCGTGATGAACATCGATGATCTACTTTGCGTGGGAGCCATTGACAATATCTTATTGAGTTCGACCATTGGCCGCAATAAAAACCTGATTCCGGCCGAAGTGATTTCTGCTATTATCAATGGCACCGAAGAATTGCTGGCTGAACTTCGCAGTTTTGGTGTTGAAATCCACAGTACAGGCGGAGAAACTGCTGATGTAGGCGATCTGGTGAGAACATTGATTGTGGACTCTACCGTTACATGCAGAATGCGACGCAATGAAGTGATTGACAACGCCAACATTCAGGCGGGTGATGTCATTGTTGGTTTTGCATCCAGCGGACAAACAACCTACGAAAACGAATACAACGGCGGCATGGGTTCCAACGGACTCACCAGTGCGCGCCACGATGTTTTTTACAAAGAATTGATAGAAAAATATCCGGAAACGTTTGACCCTGCTATTCCTGAAAGTCTTATTTACAGCGGTTCGTATATGCTTACAGATACAGTCAATGACGCAGGTGTGGATGCTGGTAAACTGGTGCTTTCGCCTACACGCACATACGCTCCTGTGATCAAAGAAATTTTTAAATCACTGCGTTCAAGCATTCATGGGATGGTGCATTGCAGCGGCGGCGGACAAACGAAAATTCTTCACTTCGTTGACAAAGTGCATGTTATCAAAGACAATCTTTTTCCTTTACCACCACTCTTTAAAATCATCCAGGAAGAATCCAAATCGGATTGGAAGGAAATGTATCGGGTATTCAACATGGGGCATCGCATGGAAATTTATACGGACCAAAAGTCTGCTGATGAAATGATTGCCATAGCGAAAAATTTCAACCTGGAAGCTCAGATTGTTGGCCGCGTAGAATCTTCTGATAGCAAAAAACTGACCATTCGTTCTGAGTTTGGTGAGTTCACCTATTAGCGATTGAACTGGATTCATCTGTTTTTTTATCTCGAACCATTAGTGAATGTGAAATGAATTTTCTTGAACGATTATTAAATATCAAAGACCGGTATCTCGAAGTCAGCAAATACATCATCGACCCTGATGTAATTGCTGATCAGAAGCGCTATACCGAATACATGCGCGAGTACAAAGAACTTGGCCGCATCGTTGAGTCTGGTGATGCGTATGAAAAAGTGTTCAAAGACCTTCAGGGCGCAAAAGATATCCTTTATAGCAATGAAGAAGCGGGCATCAAAGAACTCGCTCAAATGGAATACGATGAACTCACTCCATTGAAAGAAAAAATGGAAGAGGATATCAAGATGTTGCTGATTCCAAAAGATCCTGAGGATACTAAGAACTGTATTCTCGAAATTCGCGGTGGAACAGGCGGCGATGAAGCCGCCATTTTTGCCGGAGATCTTTTCAGAATGTATCAGCGTTACATCCTCAACAAAGGCTGGAAATACGAAGTGCTTACAGTGAGTGAAGGAACACTGGGTGGATACAAAGAAGTAAGCATTGAGATTAGTGGCGATGAAGTGTATGGAACCCTGAAATTTGAAAGCGGCGTGCATCGCGTGCAACGTGTTCCGGAAACAGAAGCACAAGGGCGTGTGCATACAAGTGCTGCTACAGTGGCTGTAATGCCCGAAGCCGAAGAATTCGACGTTGTTATTAATCCGGCAGATATTCAGCGCGACACCTATCGTTCGAGCGGGGCAGGAGGACAACACGTAAATAAAACGGAGTCTGCAGTTCGTCTTACGCACATTCCTACCGGTGTAGTTGTGGCTTGTCAGGAAGGCCGTTCACAACACGAAAATGCTGAAAAAGCCATGACGGTTTTGCGCTCGCGCATTTTTGAAGCAGAAGTAATGCGCCGCCAGGCAGAAAGAGCAACCATGCGTAAAACACTTGTAAGCACAGGAGACCGTTCTGCCAAAATCAGAACGTATAATTTTCCTCAGGGTCGCTGTACGGATCATCGCATTGGGCTGACATTGTATAATCTTGATGCCATTATGAATGGCGATATAGACGACATCATCGAAGCACTAAAGCTGGCAGAGAACACAGAAAAACTTATGGCCGATTCTTAATCCAATTCACATCATGAATCGCGAACAACTCATCCAAATTATAAGAGAACGAAAATCATTTTTATGTGTCGGATTGGATACAGATCCTCTGAAAATTCCACAAGGCATTTCGATTCTCGATTTTAATAAAGCCATCATTGATGCCACGCGAGATCTGTGTGTGGCCTACAAACCAAACCTCGCCTTTTATGAATGTCTTGGCAAAGAAGGATGGGAGATTCTGGATGAAACTGTGAAATACATTGGCAACTCCCATTTCACCATTGCAGATGCAAAACGTGGAGATATTGGAAATACGTCGCTCTATTATGCGAAGACCTTTTTTGAAACCTCCGGCTTTGATAGCATAACCGTTGCTCCTTACATGGGAAAAGATTCTGTAAC
>JBJXFC010000065.1:0-6236 GCA_046153915.1 Flavobacteriales bacterium | reverse complement strand
GTGCAATGGATTGGCACCAAACGATTGCCAGCAGCCGCGCATACAGATTCTGAGATACACCTTGATGCCGTAAACAATTCGCGGACCAATGATTATTATCTGTTGAATGCACAGGTAACGTACATCTTCAGAAAACAAATGGAATTGTATGTTGGTGGTGAAAATCTAACGAACTTCATGTTGCACGATCCCATTATTTCATCAAATGATCCATCCAACTCCACATTCGATGGATCACTCGTTTGGGGTCCTGTATTTGGAAGAATGGGGTATGTCGGATTTAGGTGGTGGGTTTAGATAAGATTTCAAATCAATAGAATAGCTGCTATTACCAAACTTAAAACAATAACAAGACGCAGATTGGCGCATGCTGCGCTTTTGTTTTACCATAAGAGAAGTTAAGGGAATTAAGATTCCTGCGGAATATGCGCGATCGGAATGCAGAAAGTTCGATTGAATAGCATAAAAAAAACGCTTCGAAAATTTCGAAGCGTTTTTTTTATGCTATATATTTATTGAACGATCATCTTTCTCACAACAAGCGATTCTTCCGTTTTTGCAGAAAGGAAATACAATCCTGCGGCAAGGTCATTTTCAAATTCCAACTGAATAGTTCCATCATTTTGGATGAACATCCGTTTGTTGCAAACGCAATTTCCGAGAGCGTCTACAAGTATGAGTGTAACCCAATCATTTTCGTAATGGGCAAAATTCAAGTTCATTGTTTTACCATCATTCGGATTGGGATAAACATAGAATTCCTGATCCAATTCCTGTTTTAAATCATCAGCAATTTCCTCACTTGTACTTTCGGAAGAACTTGCCACAATGCGGATATACTGCACGGTTCCAAATTGGCCAGCACCATAAGCGAAATTTGGTCTCCACCTCACCGCATACCATTTACCAGCTTGCACTCCACCAACAGAATTCAGATTGATATTGGAAGAAGCTCCCGCAGTATTTACATTAAAAGGCACTCCAATAATACTTGAACCCAAACAGTCTGATACTTCAGTAAACTCCGCTGTATGATTAATCGCCCCGCAGACAAATGGTTTGGCTTGCAATGTCGTTCCTTTGAAAATGGAAGCAGGACAACGTTGTGCAAGTTTCACCTGTTCGTCTGGATGAGCCGCTATAGAGATATTGCATACAGCAATTCCCGCGACTGTTATCGATTCGTTGTTGGATGCTGCATCAAAAAGCGTAAAGTTTGAATTGATGATGACATTGTAAGTTCCAAGGTGACGCAATGCCAACGCAGGCAAACTCAAAGGAATTTGTCCAACTGCAGTTGCGGAAGTAGGAACACCTGGTGTGATTCCTGTCGGTGTAAAATTGAAGGTGTAGGTATTTGCTCCCGTGTATGCCGGTTTAAAATTCGTGCACAAATCATAGGTACCGCTTCCATCTGCACAAAAGCTTGGCATCAGCATTTGCAGACAAACAGTATAGGCTCCAACAACACCATTGTAACTGCGCACTGCGAGATAGTACGTAGCTCCGATTGTAAGTCCGGTGGTGACCATAATTTCACCTCCGGTATTATTCGACACATCGTTCTCCACATCCACCTGGACGGTCGCTGCATTGTGCAGTTCAAGCACAACATTCATCGAAGTTGTTGTGCAGACAAAACGGGCTGCTGTAGATTGAGCAACAAATTTATACCAGTGATCCTGGCCACCTGTAAGCAACACATTGGCCGGATTTCCTTCGGGCGAAACGGTTGCGCCCACAAGTGAATTCGGATAACAATTGCCTCCGGGATAAGCGCCCCCGGAAACGGGCGCAAGTGGTGCGTTGGCAAAAAGATCTACATTGGGTCCGCCGCAAGCTTCATCTGTTTGTCCATTGCAATTGTCGTCGATGTTGTTTCCACAGATTTCAGTAAGTGTTGGGATGAGTGGGTTGCTGTCATTGCAATCGCCGTTGTATGTTGGCGCAGTGCTGGTCCAACCAGCTCCCGGACTGCTGCAGGCGAGCGCGCTTGTTGCCGCATAGTTGTCGCCATCGGCATTGAGCCACCAGGTGTAAGGAGCATTTACCGTAACGGTAACAGCATTGCTGCATCCCGCTGGCGTAACACAACCGCCCTCACCTCTTACATAATAGGTGGTGGTGCCTCCGGGAGTAACAACGAGATTTGTGCCAGTTCCAATAGGCGTTCCTCCACACGATCCCGAATACCATTGCCACGTTGTAGCATCATTCAGCGAACCACTCAAAACCTGCAAGGTGGTGTTATCGCCTCCACAAATTGTAGAAGCAGTAACGCCAGCAGTTGCAATAGTTGGCTGAGTGCATGGACTGGCTTCTACCAGTTGAGTATAAATTGGATTGAACCCGGAAGAGGATGATAAATCAATCAAGGATGTGTATGTATCAGTTCCAAAATCGAATTCATACAATACTCCCATACCATTTGCTCCTCCAATTAAAGTTGTTCCATACAAGACATTGTTACTGGCCTCAAATAGCGATCCGCCGATAGGTTGACCACCACTAATAGCAATAAAATCATGCTTAACAGCGAATGTTGTTGTCGTAATGTCGTATTCGAAAATTGTACCCAACCCATTTAAACCACCAGCATCAGCGAATCCATACAAATTACCATTGGATGCAAGAACAAGACTGCCGCGGGAAGCATTTCCATCAATACCATTGAAGTGATGTGCAATCGAAAAAGTACTGGTTGTCAAATTATACTCATACATAACGCCATTCCCGTTTAAACCGCCAGCTTCGGTAATACCAAAGAGGCGATCTGTTCCTACCAACACCGGGTGACCAAAAGAATATTGACCATCGGGACCCACAAAATCGTGTAAAACCGAAAGGGTAAGTGTATTGACATCAAACTCATACAACATCCCAAAATTATTCGCTCCACCGAGCCAAACTGTTCCATAAAGCTTTCCAGCAGCACCTTCGATTAAATTTCCAGGTGCGTTGCTATTGGCAGGAAAGTCGTATAGTTTGGTGTAGATATTACTTACATAATTGTAACGATAAATCACGCCACCATTATTGGTACCGCCCAAGTGAGTAGTTCCATACAAATTCCCATCTGCACTTAGAATCATGGTATTGTGAGGAAGTTCTCCCTGAAGTCCGCCAAAATCAAATTTTTTGGTAAAGACATTTGTAGTAGGATCAAATTCAAACAAAGTACCGGCATTATTACCTCCCTGAAATGTGAGGCAACCATATAATTTATTGTTTGGCGCTTTTACCATACCCGTGAATGCGCCGCTTCCATTTTCAGAATATTTGAAGTCTACTTTAACACTGGCAGTATTGCTTGAAATGGTGTATTCGAACAAGATGCCATAAGCTGCCTTTCCGCCATAGGCAGTCATTCCATACAATTTCCCATTAGACGCCTGCACAAGGGTTCCGTTTGGGCCATTTCCACCGAAGTCGGCAAGGTTCAATTCGTTTATATAAACATTCGAAGTTATATCGTAGGAGAATAAAACACCCTGACCGCTTGTTCCGCCTGATGAAGTAAGTCCATAAAGCAAAGAATTGGATGCCAATACAAGCGAGCATCCCCATGGCGCGCTTCCGGTGAGATAATCCAGATCCTGCTTTTTGGTAAAGACATCAGCTACATAGTCATATTCGAATAGCACTCCAACACTATTGGCTCCTCCATTATTTGTAAGGCCATAAAATTTGCCAGAGGCATGTGTGAGTACACCGGCAGTGCTTCCGCCCAAAACTCCATCCAGATCATGCACATTCAAAATGACGTTGGTGTTATAATCATACGAAAAAATGATACCGAGGCCATTCAATCCACCTTGAAGCGTAGTGGAGTAATAAAGATTATTCGTTCCTTTTACGAGAGTTCCAATTCCGAAAAGTCCGGTAGTTGAAGCAAGTTCGGTTAGAACGGCATAGGTATTCGTATTGATATTGTATTCATAGATACCCCCGCCATTGCTGGTGCCGCCAAATTGTGTAATACCAAGCAAAATGCCTGGGCTGTGCTCAACAAGTCCACCGGTTGCCGGCCAATAAATCGACGCCATATCGAAGTCGTGCAATTTCAGAAAAACGTCGTTGACATAGTCGTATTCAAAAAGAGTACCTCCATTCAAAAGCCCGGAGCTAAAAGTAGTTCCATACAATTTGCCGTTGGAGGCAAGCAACAAAGTACCATAAGCCCCAGCTCCGTCCAATGCCGTAAAATGATGTACCTCATTGTAGGCTGACGTAGTTGGATCGTATTCGAATATCACCCCAAGGGTATTTTCGCCTCCATAAACTGTCATTCCATAGAGTTTGCCGTTAGGAGCCTCAACACATTGGGTATAGCCGGGATAACCACCTGTGACGCCATCAATTGGTACAATGCTACTTAGCGTATTGCCTCCAACAGGTAGACTCACAATTGAGCCAAAACCCTTACCACCGGAAGAAGTAAGACCAAAAAGCTCCTGACCAAAAACACAGGTACTGCCAAGTAAGAACGTCACTAAAGACAAGGCAAGTAAAACCGATTGGGGAAAAAATTTGCGCATTTTTATCTGAATTTAGTTAATCACCAAAGTTCAAAATAAAACACGGTGAATACCATACGACAAAAGCATTAGATCGCATGAGCCTTAAACCACCCCCATTCTCGTCAAAAATTCATTGCAATTAAAATTTACGCCAGGGAATTATTTGATTCATAACCATTCCGTAACCTCACGATCCTGAATGTAACTCGACCAACTAATTCATCAGACGATCCTTCTAATCAATCCATTGATTGTTCTCTTGTTTGGGGAGTTGTATTTGGAAGAATGGATATGGGTGCGGACTTAATTTAGATTACAAAAACCTCTCATTTCGAAGAGTTTCGTTCCTTCTCAAGGAATAAAAATGTAATCGGTAACAAGCCAATTTTGGGCTATATATTGAACTCTATAAAGTCCGGACTCAATATCAATTAGTTCGGGGACCTCTACCCATCGATCTTCTGATCTTACAATTTTCTCGTTCAGAATCATTTTTCCGTTCATCTCAAACAATTGCACTGTTAAGTGTCCACATGTTTTAAAATAATCGTCCATCAACACGTGTGCAGAACGCGTGAATGAAAGTTTGGGCATATCCCACTCAGAGGGCTTGAACAAGCATTGATTCCAATGGCCGCAGCCCTCATAATCGACATTAGAGGCAATGTATATATAATCAGCTGGTCCAAACTCTCCAGGTCCATACCCGAAATTGGGGCGGAAACGAACTTTATAATATTTCTGCCTAAGCACACCATTTAAATCACAATTATTGAAAAATGGAATTGGCTCATCATTTGTAAAAATTCTTGGTCCGCCGATAGTTGACGTATCTGTATTGGATTGTATTTCGGTAATTTCAACAGAGTAATTGATTGCACTGCAAACAGTTTCTTTTGATCCAAACCCCGAGCCATATCCCACTGTGGCAGGTAACTTTTGGCTTTTTTTCAATTGCACTATTGAATGTCTGGAGACTTCGAAACAATAGGGCCCACCCATACGAACAACAATCGTATCGACAATACCATTTGAATTCGAAACGGCATAACCAACGTCCAACCAAAGATCATACATCTTTCCATGTCTCAGATTCAGGGCAGGTGAATCAATATAAAATGCGCCTTCCGTGGTAAGCGAATAAATTCTACCATCAGATTTTTCAACCGACGCAACTGAGTAACAATAATAGGTTCCGCCGAAAAACTTAGGCCGCATCGCTGAGCAATATTCATATGTGTTCGTGGATGACTCTATCACTGGTATAGGAAACCATTGCAGATTAAGCGGAAAGTTCAGATCGGCAGCACTGCGGTTTATCAAAATAACCCTATATGTTCTCCCAAATGTGAGGTCATCCATTAAAACATCCAGGCCGGAAGAACTCGCTGAAAGTGCCTTGATTTCTTTGCGTGATTTTTTGGACGAGTCCAACAGAAATACGTCAACCGAATTTGCAAATAATTCGGACCAAATGCGCAATACACCCTTCCTCGCTTTGAAAACAATACAGCTCTCATTACCAGAGGCCGTCTTGCGATAACTCTCGTTTGATTTATCAACTTTAGCAATTGATATTTGATATTGAAGATACCCCGGAAAAAAGCCACCTGTATCCGGCAGATTGATGCAGCTTTGACTTTTAGAATCATTTATACTGCCGAAAGTGCACAAACAAGTTAAGACCAGAATTCCGGCAAAAACAATATTCAGAAA
>JBJXFC010000063.1:0-6429 GCA_046153915.1 Flavobacteriales bacterium | reverse complement strand
GCCCGCGCTGGAAATGGCGGCGGATGTCACCGAACCCACGGCTCTGCGTTACGCAACTGGCGGTAGATGTACTCCACCGCTTCTTTTTCTGAGTTGGATGTATCTTTTTGAAGGGTATTGTGGATGAGGGTGAAGTCTGCAGAATTCGATTCTTCTTTGTGAAGAATAATTCCTTTGGCACCGCTGTCGATAATTACATCGATGTGTTGGCTTTCGAGCACCGTCTCACGATCCAGAACTACTTCGTTACGTTCGATGGAAACAACCTCACCGGTGTCTTCATCTACGAAGTCTTCTACCCAAGTTTTAAGAACCCTTGCAGCAAGTCGGCGACCGAGTACACGCTGAATACCAGCTTTACTCACCTTCACTTCTTCAGCAAGATTGAATATTTCGAGAATGTCACGGTCGCTTTCATAACCGATTGCACGCAACAGGGTAGTTACAGGCAATTTTTTCTTACGGTCGATGTAAGCGTACATGACATTGTTGATGTCTGTAGCAAATTCGATCCACGAACCGCGGAATGGAATGATACGAGCACTGTATAGCTTGGTACCATTGGCGTGGCGGCTTTGACCGAAGAACACACCAGGAGAGCGGTGAAGCTGAGACACGATAACGCGCTCGGCACCGTTGATCACGAATGATCCCTGAGGTGTCATATAGGGAATAGTTCCCAGATAAACGTCCTGAACAATTGTTTCGAAATCTTCGTGTTCAGGATCGGTACAATACAATTTGAGCTTGGCCTTCAGCGGAACGCTGTAGGTAAGACCGCGTTCGATACACTCGTCGATGGTGTAGCGTGGCGGGTCAATAAAATAATCGAGGAATTCGAGTACGAATTGGTTTCGAGTATCGGTGATAGGGAAGTTTTCTGAGAAAACTTTAAAAAGGCCCTCGTTGCTTCGGTTTTCAGGGTTTGTTTCCAGTTGGAAAAAACTCTTGAACGAAGCCAATTGAATTTCGAGAAAGTCAGGGTATTCGTAGAAACTCTTTGTGGAAGAGAAGTTGTGTCTTTCGTCCGCTTTTTTCTGTGTTGCCAAGTCCTTGAGGTATTAAAATGTTTCTTTAATCCGGGTTAACTGCAGATAGTTTTCAGCTATGTGAAAAGACGGTGGTTAAGTACCGTCAGAATACAAAGAAGTTTAGGCCTTCCGCCGGGGCGAAAGACCTAAACTATAAATCAATTCGTTGTGATATTACTTAATCTCAACTTTAGCTCCTGCTTCTTCAAGTTGTGTTTTCAAAGCGTTTGCTTCGTCTTTTGTAACACCAGTCTTGAGAGGCGATGGAGCCTTGTCTACTGCATCTTTAGCTTCTTTCAGTCCGAGACCAGTAAGGTCTTTCACCAATTTCACTACAGCAAGTTTGTTAACGCCACCCTCAATGAGGACAACATCAAATGCAGTTTTTTCTTCTACAGCAGCGGCACCGCCACCACCACCAGCCATCATAACTGGAGCAGCAGCTGCTGGCTCGATACCATATTCATCTTTAAGGATTGCGGCAAGTTCGTTCACTTCTTTAACTGTAAGGTTAACGAGGCTTTCTGCCATTGCTTTCAAATCAGCCATTGTATTATGGAATTTTAAAAGGTTATTTTGTTGTTTGAATTAATTGATTAGGCTTTTCTTTCCTCGAGCGCCTTCACGAGGCCAGCAACTTTGTGACCTGCATTCGATTGAAGTGCAGATACAACGTTTTTGGCAGGGGATTGAAGCAGTCCGATGATGTCACCGATAAGCTCATTTTTGCTTTTAAGGGCAACAAGAGTTTCCAGTTGATCAGCACCTACATAACAATCTTCCTGAATAAAAGCCGCTTTAAACTGTGGCTTGTCGTGTTTTTTTCTGAAGTCCTTGATCAGACGGGCAGGTACATTTCCAACTGTTGCAAACATAACGGCAGTATTGCCTTTAAGTGCAGGGAAGAGGGAAGTGTAGTCTTTGCCTTCTGTGCGTTCCATGGCTTTCTGCAAAAGAGAATTTTTAACGACTCTCATTTTGATTCCAGCTTTGAAACACTCACGTCTTAATGCACCGGTAGCCTCAGCGTTCAGAGAAGTTGTATCCGTAAGGTAGAAGATTTCATTGTTTTTCAAATCTTCAACCAGGGATGCAATTTCCTGATTTTTTTGTTCTTTGTTCATAAAGAATTCCTCCGAGTTTTATACCAGTGATTAATGCACTGACTTAGGTTCAACATTCACACCCGGACTCATAGTAGAGCTCATTGAGATACTCTGAATATAAGTTCCTTTAGCAGAAGAAGGTTTGAGTTTAACGATTGTAGTCAAAAGCTCATTTGCATTTTCGGCCAGTTTCGTGGCTTCGAATGATACACGGCCAATGCTGGCGTGCACGATACCTGTTTTGTCTACTTTAAAATCAATGTTACCTGCCTTCTTTTCAGTTACGGCTTTGCCAACATCCATAGTAACGGTTCCCGTTTTCGGGTTTGGCATGAGTCCACGTGGTCCGAGAATTCGGCCCAGTGCACCTACTTGCCCCATTACGTTGGGTGTGGTGATAATTACATCCACATCGGTCCATCCGCCTTTAATTTTTTCGATGTATTCGTTCAGTCCCACGTAATCCGCACCGGCAGCTTTTGCTTCTGCTTCCTTATCAGGAGTGCAGAGAACAAGAATTGTGATGGTTTTACCTGTTCCGTGTGGTAGCGATACCGTACCGCGAACCATTTGGTTGGACTTCTTCGGGTCTACACCCAGGCGCACAGCGATGTCAACAGAAGCGTCAAACTTCGTCGTCGTGATTTTCTTCACGATTGTAGCAGCCTCAGACAAATTCACTGCTTTTTCAGCATCGTATTTGCCAATGGCCACTTTTCTGTTTTTTGTGATTCTTCCCATTGCTGTTTTTCCTTTGAAAAAATTAGAAAGGTCGTTCACCGGTTACCTGAATCCCCATACTTCTTGCTGTTCCGGCTACCATTTTCATGGCAGACTCAACAGTAAAACAATTGAGATCAGGCATTTTGTCTTCTGCTATGGCTTTCACCTGTTCCCAGGTTACAGAGCCAATCTTCTGGCGATTGGGTTGTGCAGCTCCTTTTTTCGCTTTGGAAGCGTCCAGGAGTTGAACAGCCGCTGGTGCAGTCTTCACAACGAAGTCAAAAGACTTATCGTTATAAACAGTGATTAGCACCGGGCATACTTTACCAGCTTTATCCTGAGTCCTTGCATTAAATTGCTTGCAGAATTCCATGATGTTTACACCTTTGGAACCCAGCGCAGGACCTACAGGAGGAGCAGGGTTAGCAGCACCGCCTTTGATTTGCAGTTTGACGAATCCAGTTACTTCTTTCGCCATTTTGCTTTGTTATTTATTTGTTTGTATGTGGATTGCAATGGGAAGCGACGCGTAACATTTGTTAAGAATCATTGCGCACCACACGCTCGTTAATTCGTTTTTTTTAGCTGGTATTTAGTAGTTGGTAGTTAGTATTTGGTTTGTTATCTAAATCGAAATTGCTTTTTTCTTAGACTACCAAATACTCAGTACTAAATACCAAGTACCAAGTACCAATATCTTTACTCTTTCTCAACCTGCATATACCCCAGTTCTACCGGAGTTTTGCGGCCGAATATTTTCACCATTACTTTCAACTTTTTCTTTTCTTCATTGATCTCTTCGATCACTCCGCTGAAGTTGTTGAATGGCCCGTCAATTACTTTCACATTTTCGCCAATTACGAATGGAATACTGATTTCCTCTCCGCTTTCAGCCAATTCATCAACCTTACCCAAGATGCGATTCACTTCCGAAAGACGCAATGGAATTGGTTCTCCTCTTTTTTCTGCACCCAGAAAGCCAATTACGTTGGTAATATTTTTAATGATATGCGGAATTTCACCAATCAAAGCAGCTTCAATAAGAACATACCCCGGAAGGTAGCTTCTTTCTTTGCTTACTTTTTTGCCATTGCGCACCTGAAATACCTTTTCAGTAGGAATAAGAACCTGCGCAACATAATCAGACATGCCGCGGGCTTTAATCTCACTTTCAATGTATTCCTTGACCTTCTTCTCTTTACCGCTGATGGCCCGAACTACATACCATTTTTTCTCGAAATCGCTCATTGCTGGATATTGGACTTGTAATTATCAGGTTAAGAATTCATATGCAAAACCTACCATGCCTTTCCAGAAAGAACCTTCACTACCGCTCACTCCAAAAATGAAGTCCATAGCGAAAATGAGTACTGTCAGGATGGCGATAGTAACGCATACCAAAACTGTACTTTCTTGAAGTTCGGCCCAGGTTGGCCAGGTCACTTTGTGTACCAGTTCGTTGTATGATTCTTCGATATAAGTGATAAAACCAGCCATATCTCTTTTGTTATTATGACTCCGATGAGTCGTTAGTATTCTTATTTCGCACGGGCGCCTGGACTCGAACCAAGATCAACGGTTTTGGAGACCGCTATTCTACCATTGAACTACGCCCGTAATTGGGTTTTGTCATCCGGGAGGTTCGGATATTCTCCTCTAAATTCCTACCTTCTAACTCCGCCCTTAATTCACATTCGTCTTTAAACGTGAAAGTGAAGGTGAAATCTTTTGATCGATTTCACCTTCACAGTTTATTTTTTATCGCATTATTATGCGATGATTTCAGTCACCTGACCGGCACCAACTGTGCGGCCACCTTCGCGGATAGCGAAACGAAGACCTTTGTCCATTGCGATTGGAGCAATGAGGCTTACTTCGATAGAAACGTTGTCTCCGGGAAGTACCATTTCGCGACCAGCTTCAAGATTGATCTCTCCGGTTACGTCAGTTGTACGGAATTAGAACTGCGGACGGTATTTGTTGTGGAAAGGAGTGTGACGACCACCTTCTTCTTTCTTCAAAACATAGATCTCAGCTTTGAACTTGGTGTGAGGAAGGATTGAACCTGGCTTGCAGATAACCATACCACGGCGGATATCAGCTTTCTCAATACCACGAAGGAGAAGACCAACGTTGTCACCAGCTTCACCGCGGTCAAGAATCTTACGGAACATCTCAACACCAGTTACAACTGACTTCAATTTAGCATCGTTGAACCCGATAATGTCAACCTCTTCACCAGAGTTGATTACACCACGCTCAATACGACCAGTAGCAACTGTTCCACGACCTGTGATCGTGAACACGTCTTCAACTGACATCAAGAAAGGCTTGTCAACTTCGCGTGGAGGAATAGGAATCCATGAATCTACGGCATCCATCAATTCCATGATTTTATCAACCCATTTGGCATCACCATTCAAACCACCCAGGGCAGAACCACGGATAATTGGAGTGTTGTCGCCATCGTATTCGTAGAAGCTAAGAAGCTCACGGATTTCCATTTCAACAAGGTCAAGAAGTTCGCCATCGTCAACCATGTCCACTTTGTTCATGAAAACAACGATTTTTGGAACACCAACCTGGCGTCCAAGAAGGATGTGCTCACGTGTTTGTGGCATTGGTCCGTCTGTGGCAGCTACCACGAGGATAGCACCGTCCATTTGAGCAGCACCTGTTACCATGTTCTTCACATAGTCAGCGTGACCTGGACAGTCTACGTGAGCGTAGTGTCTGTTGGCAGTTGAATACTCAACGTGTGCTGTGTTAATGGTGATACCACGCTCTTTCTCTTCTGGAGCGTTGTCAATAGACGCGAAGTCTCTTTTTTCAGAAAGACCCTTACTCGCCAATACCATGGTAATAGCAGCGGTAAGAGTGGTCTTTCCGTGGTCAACGTGACCAATTGTTCCAATATTCACGTGGGGTTTGGAACGATCGAAATTCTCTTTTGCCATTGTTGTTGTTTTGTTTTATCTAGATAAATTAAAAAAAATACACTTCTATTATTGCTTTTCAGCGTTCCTGTTAAAACTCAAATACCTGATTATAATCAAAAAAAATTAGAGCCGTTGAGGGGAATTGAACCCCTGACCTCTTCCTTACCAAGGAAGTGCTCTACCCCTGAGCTACAACGGCATCAGAGATTTGAGATGTTAGATATGAGATTCGAGACAAGTTCGAAGATTTGAGAATGATTTCTCATTTCTAAAAAAACGTCTTATATCTCGTGTCTCATATCTCAAATCTGCTTTGGAGCGGGAGACGAGGCTCGAACTCGCGACATTTAGCTTGGAAGGCTAATGCTCTACCAACTGAGCTACTCCCGCATAAAAGTTTCAAATTTGCAATCTGCCATTTGAAATTAGTTGGTGGGGAGAGAAGGATTCGAACCTTCGAACTCGTAAGAGGACAGATTTACAGTCTGTTGCCGTTGGCCACTTGGCTATCTCCCCAAACTTTCTTTTCATTTTGGTGGCTTGAAAAGAAAAAAGAGCCGGTGGAGGGATTCGAACCCCCGACCAGCTGATTACAAATCAGCTGCTCTGGCCAGCTGAGCTACACCGGCA
>JBJXFC010000051.1:0-6595 GCA_046153915.1 Flavobacteriales bacterium | reverse complement strand
TCTCGCGTCTCTACCGCGATGCATCGCGTCTCTACCCAGTCGCGAAGCGACCCCCCAGAATTTAACCCCATCTTAGTGTTTATTTTACACTTTCACTAAATTGCGCACTGAACCAACCTTTGACAATTAATCGTATGCAAAAAAAGCAACTCGGCTTTTGGGATATCTGGAACATGAGTTTCGGTTTCCTCGGAATTCAAATGGGATTTGCCCTTCAGAATGGAAATGCATCGCGCATACTTCAAAATTTCGGCGCAGATGTTCACGAATTGTCGTGGTTTTGGCTCGTGGCACCGCTTACCGGAATGATTGTTCAGCCCATCATTGGTTATTACAGCGATCGCACCTGGAACCGTCTTGGAAGAAGGAAACCGTATTTCCTTGCAGGAACAATCATTTGTTGTCTTGCGTTGGTTGTTCTTCCAAATTCGGGAGGATGGTTCACCGCCAAATCTGCATTGATGATAGGAGCAGGGATGCTCATGCTAATGGACGCGAGTATCAACGTAGCCATGGAACCATTTCGTGCGTTGGTGGCCGACAATCTTCCAGACAATCAGCGCACGTATGGATTTACGGTGCAAACATTTTTGATCGGAGTAGGAGCAGTAGTTGGATCGTGGTTGCCCTGGTTTCTCACTACGTATTGTGGTGTTGCCAATGAAGCTCCGGAGGGTCAAGCGCCCGACAATGTGATCTATTCATTCTATATCGGGGCTATCGTTTTTATCATCACCATTCTCATTACCATTTGGAAAACGAAAGAATACAATCCGCAGGAGTACGAAGCCATTCACGGCAAACCGGAAGAAAGCCACGTTGGCCTCAGCCAGATATTCAAAGACTTTGCAAAGATGCCGGCTACCATGCGTCAACTCGGATTGGTTCAATTTTTCACCTGGTTTGCATTGTTTAGCATGTGGGTATTTACTACACCTGCACTCACGCGCGAGAAGTACAATACATACGTGCAACCCAAGGTGATGCTTCAATTCGAAGCCGGAATCGCCAAAGAACCGGATGCTTCCAAACGCGAGGACTTCGGGAAAATGATTGCAGAAAGCAGAGAGAGTATGGATGCCAAAAAGGGCTTGTACGTAGACAATCGCATTGCATCTTATTTTTCTTCTGACGGACTTATTCCGGAAACATCTCTGATACAATGGATGCAGGAAAATCAAATTGCCAATTCTTTCGACAAAGAACGCGAGGCATTGAAAAAAGATTTTGATAAAGTACTTTCAAGCAGAACAGACAATATCAAAAACAACGAAAAATTCATCTCGTATGAAATGCTGGAGTATGTCTATGGACAAAAAAAGGCTGAGATGGATGTGGCCTTTGGCCCACAGATGCAATTGCTGATGACCTCGCGCAATATTGTAAACGAACACAACAAAGGCGGCGATTGGGTAGGGATTTTATTTGGTGTGTACAATGGCATCAGTGCCTTGTTTGCGTTGTTGCTGCCAACACTTGCTGTGTGGTTGGGAAGAAAACGTACACATGCATTTTCACTCATCGCCGGTGGACTCGGTTTGATATCCATATTCCTCATCGACAATCCGAATATGCTCATGTTATCCATGGTAGGTATTGGTATTGCATGGGCGAGTATCCTGGCCATGCCGTATGCCATTCTTGCAGGATCTATACCAGCGGGAAAGATGGGCGTGTACATGGGCATTTTTAATTTCTTCATCACCCTGCCACAAATTATCAATGGCATCATAGGAGGTCTTATTGTTCAGCATTTGTATGCAGGCAGAGCCATCTATGCGTTGATCCTCGCAGGTGTGTTGATGTTGTGTGCAGCCGTCACCGTGTTGTATGTAAAGGAAAACAATGTGATCCGAATGGAGCGTTGAACGTACAGCGATAAGCGTACAGCGATTTGCGACCTGGCGGCACGATAATGGATAATCATTTTCGTTGCGAGAACTAACTATTTGTAACCGCAAAGACCGCAAAGAAAAAACGCGCAAAGGACGCAAAAAGTTTTTGATGATCGATTTAGGTTGAAGGTGCAAGATGTTGACGATCATTCCGCAACCCAATCGCAACGCGATTCTTTGTTTGCAAGAAGCGAACGACGAAGGAGTTCTGCTTCTTGTGTGTCTTTATTATTACAAAGCATACGTCCTTAAACTTTTATTTTTCTTCGCGTTAAAAAATGGCGGTGCTTTTCTTGATCGCTTTCTTCTTCGATTGAATTGTTACTATCAAAAGTTCTCGTAAAACGAGGGGAGATTCCACACTACGTTTTACTCGTGTGGAAAGTCGCCTAAGGTTTAGCTATTAAGCCATTCAGCACAAGTTGTCCAGAGAGCGGCATGGGATCAACACATTAGCGCATTATCTCCGTTCATAAAACGCAGAATGTCTTTAGGCCCCCACATCTCCCTTGATCAGCATTTAGTCCATTATCTAATTATCTAATCAACCAATTATCCGCCATTTGATGTGTACTAAAGCTTTTCAGCACATTAGCACATTAGCACATTATTTCCGATTATATAATGCAGCAAGTCTTCAGAAACTACACCTCCTTCTCCTCCTTCGGTACAAAGAGTATCAGAATAAATCCAATCACGAAGAATGTAATCAACGCAAGGATGGACATACGCATGCTTCCGAATGCGCCTTCGAGATAACCGAATGCAAGGAGTCCGATAATGAGGCCAACTTTTTCGGTGACATCGAAGAAACTGAAGTAGGATGCATTGTCTGTTGTTACGGGTAAGAACTTGGAATAGGTGCTGCGGGCAAGGGCTTGTGTGCCGCCCATTATAAATCCAATGGCACCTGCGGCGATGTAAAATTCTACAGGTGTGTGCACTACAAAATAAGCGAAGAGGCACACACAACCCCACACTATCAATGCGATTTTGAGTGTCTGCAAATTGCCGAGTTTGCGACTGGCATACGAAAAAAGCATGGCACCTGGAATGGCGATTATTTGTACCAATATCACGGCAACAATCAGTTGCCCATCGGCAAGTCCTACAACTTGCTGGCCATTTTCATCGATGCGAATTACTTCTTTGGTTCCAAACAAAGATGCCATTTGCATAATGGTTTGAACTCCCATGCTGAATACAAAAAATGAAAGGAGGTATCGCTTCAATCGCGCGGTCTTCTTCAGGTTGCGCCATACACCACGCAGCTCGCGAAATCCATTGCCAATGATGGAAGAATCAAATTTATTGTTCTTCTTTTTCTCTGGTAAATGATAAAAGGTGTAATGGGCAAATCCTATCCACCACACTGCAACGGTTACAAACGACCAGCGCATCATCTCCACTTTTTCTGCTCCAGTGTCCTGACTCATTACCATGCCGAGATTGATCAAAAGGAGAATTATACTTCCTACATATCCAAATGAAAATCCTTTTGCACTGAGTTTATCTTGCTCCGATGGTTCTGCTAATTCGGGGAGGAAGGAATTGGAAAATGCATAACTGCACCAAAAACCAACACATGCAAAAATGATGCTCAACATGCTGCGCTCGAGATGGGCTTCATCAAAGAAATACAACGAGGCACACGATAATGCTCCGAGGTAACAAAACCATCGCATGAATACTTTTTTTCTTCCAAGATAATCTGCAACTCCTGCCAGTGTGGGCGCCAAAATGCACACCAGTGCCATCCCCAATGCAAGGCTGTAAGACAAAACTTCGGTATTCTTAAATACGCTGCCGAAGAACATCACATCATCGCCAATAGCACCATCTGTGGCAACACCATTTTCTTCGCGACGTGTAACTGCACTGTAAAAAATAGGGAAAATCGCAGTACCTATTACAAGGTTGTAAGTAGAATTGGCCCAATCATACATGGCCCACGCATTCTGAATTTTTTTGGTAGCCTTCATGTAAAATGAATGTATGAGGTGAGTGAATTAGAGTTTAATCTTTCCAGGTGGCGAGCAAGGTTTCATTGCCCTTCGTGATATCGCCGATCTTTACATTTACAGTTGTTCCAACAGGCAAAAAGACATCCACCCGACTTCCAAATTTGATGAAACCAAATTGTTTGTTGCGCTCTACACGGTCGCCTGGTTTTACATAATAGACTATTCTTCTTGCAACCGCTCCTGCGATCTGGCGGAACAATACTTCCTGTCCGGGTTTACGTTCTACAACAATGGTTGTACGTTCGTTTTCGGTGCTGCTTTTTGGATGCCATGCGACAAGATACAATCCTTTGTGGTATTGCGCATACTTCACCATTCCTTCACAGGGCACCCAGTTGGCATGCACATTGAGGGGTGACATAAAGATCGAAATCTGCAGCCGTTTTCCTTTGAAGTATTCGGGTTCGTCAACCTCTTCGATTACCACCACTTTTCCATCGCAGGGAGCTACAAGTTGGTTGGGCTGACTTGTATTGTTTCTGGATGGCAATCTAAAAAATTGAATGACGAGATAAACGAATACAAGCACCGTTAGCGCAATCAGCCAAAAAATAATGGAGTTATGTCCAAGTCCATAATGTGCGCCAAACAAAATTGCTCCTGCGGCAAGCAAAGTGCCAGAAATAATTTTATATCCTTCTTTGTGAATGGTCATAGTAAGTAGAATCAGGAAAATAATATAAGGTAACAAATAACAACGGGCATGGACATAAGAAGTCCGTCAAAACGATCGAGAGCGCCACCATGTCCGGGCATAATGGAACCACTGTCTTTCACATTAAAACGGCGTTTGAGCATCGATTCGAATAAGTCGCCCAGATTACCAAAAATGGAGATGATAACCGAAACAACGAGCCATTGATTTAGTGGGACGGAGATAAAATAATGCGACAAGATCCACGCCACCGCAAAAGCAAAAACAATTCCTCCCATAAGTCCTTCCCACGTCTTGTTGGGCGATACTTTTTCGTAGAGTTTTGTTTTGCCTAAAAACTTGCCCGTGATGTAAGCACCGGTGTCATTTGCCCATAGTATTAGAAAAAAACCAACGGGCCATTCGTAGTTAAACTGACCGTCTACATGCGCGAGCAAATTGACAAGTGAAAACGGAAATACAACATAGATCAACCCCATTAATGTAAAGGCGAGATGCTCCATTTGTTTTTGTTCTATTCGCAAGAGCAATGCACAAAAAAGAACGGAAAGCAGGGCTGGGAAAATCCACAGGAATTTGACTTCGATAACATCCGTAAAAACAAAAAACAAAACGAGGTATAGCGCAATTCCCAATAATAAGCCAATCCATTTTACCTCCGGATTTTTGGAACTTTCACTTGTAATAGTGTAAAATTCGTAGAGGCCAATACTGGAGAAAACCAAAAACAAAATTCCGAGAGCCAATTCGCCCAGCAATGCCGAGCAGATGACAACAACAGAAAAAATAATTCCCGCAATGGATCGTATGACCAGATTATTCAAATTCGGATTTCCTTTGGTGAAAGGCGCAAACTTAATCCAATTACGAGCCTTTGCCCGATGAAATAAGTGATTTTGAACACATCCAAAGGCTCGTGTCCAGGCGAGTTAAAGACTGCAAAGCACTGACATGCAGGGAGGTATTAAACCCCAGGTCAGATTCAACTTCCATGAACACCACAACGTTTGATGTAAGTCAATTGGCCTTGTTGCACACTATTAAAAGCCCTAAACAACAGACTATCAACTCTTTATTTCAAGATAGGTTTAAAGCTCAAGGTATTTCTATCTTGCCAGCCAGAAAACCAACCTAAGCTGATGCCTTCATCACAGTCTAATCGTCTCATTGGAATCGACTTTGCCTACGCTCTTGCGCTGATGGGCTGTGTTGTCTTTTGTTTCGCCTATACCATTCCCGACAAAGTTCAGAATGCCCTAAGCCATACCTCGCATATTGTTGCCATGGACATTTTTCCTGCGCTGTTCTTTTTCCTCAATGGAATGACGGTAACACTAACCATGCGCGACAGAAGAATCAGCAACCGCAAACTTCTCTCTTATTTGAGCAAACGCGGGTCGGTTTTGTTGTTGTTGGGACTGGCATGTTGTTCCATTTGGCCCATGAATATTTTTATTGCCTCCGGAATTTTTTATGTGATGTCGCCGGTACTCGGGCAATGGAATAATATTCTCCTGCGTGTTGTGACTTTTGTTGTACTCGCCCTTGGCCTATTGCTCTTGCTCATGGACACCCATACTTCTACTTCGTATGAATTTCCAAACTTCAACAACGGCGAGTTTTTGGGTGTCTGTGGATTTTTTCTTTACAATGGATATTTCTCCGTCATTCCGTGGTTTGTCTTTTTCTGTGGCGGACTTTTGCACGGCAGAACAGATGTAAAACCTAAAGGCTGGATGCCACCGAGCAGTTTCATTGGTCTGGGTTTGATTTTGGCCAGTTTTATCATACAATACTATTCGAGGAAATTTGAAATGATTACAGATGATGTGCTGAAGTCTGATTTTTACATTCTGAATGTTCGTTTGATGATGCCTGCGTTTGTAGTCTTTGCGCTTGGCTCCTGCATATTGCTTGTAAATAGTTTTATCTATTTCTTCCGCAAAGTGCAACATGCGCATGTCGTGAAGTTTGTTCAAACCATGTCATCCCAGAAATACAGCGTTCTGTTTTTTCACATG
>JBJXFC010000043.1:0-27381 GCA_046153915.1 Flavobacteriales bacterium | reverse complement strand
CTGAAAAATCCCCATGAATTTCCCTGGCCAATACAAAAGATTGTAAACCCCAAGCAGGATAAGAGTAATGACGATAAGGCTACTGTTTTTCATAAAAAAAAGTGGGCTTTAGTAGCCAACGGCATTGGCATTTTTAGAAGTAGGAATGGCCAGATTCTGAATTTGGCGTTCGAAAGCTGCAAGATGATCTTCCGTAAAATCCAGATGTGTAACCAACCTTAGTTTATCATCACCAAATGTGAAGCAATGAATATCTTGCTTGCCAAGGGCTTCTGCAACCTGTTTGGCCTGTATTTCAGGTTGAATTTTAACGATAACAATATTGGTTTCAACAGGCAGAAAACCATTTACCCAGGATTGTTTTTCGAGTATTTGTTTTAATTGCTGCGCCCTGCGGTGATCTTCCTGCAAACGTCCGACATGGTTTTTCAAAGCGTACAAACCGCCAGCTGCAATAATTCCGGCCTGACGCATGCCGCCACCAAAACTTTTTCGACGCCTATGCGCCTTTACCATGAAGTCTTTTTTACCGAGCAAGAGACTTCCAACGGGTGCGCCAAGTCCTTTGCTCAGACAAATTGAAATTGAATCAAACAATTGACCAAAAACTTTGGGATCAGTATCGATGGCAACAATGGCATTGAACAATCGGGCACCATCACAATGCAATTTTAAACCCTTGTCATCACATACCCTTCGGATTTTCCAAAGCTCCTCAAGGTCATAAATACATCCACCACCTTTGTTGCTGGTATTTTCAACGCATACTAGACTTGTTGCTGCATAGTGCACATCATCCGGATTGATATTGCGCACTACATCATTGGCTGTGATCATTCCTCTGTCACCAGCAATTGTGCGCACGCTTGCTCCGGCATTTAGGGCAATACCGCCACCTTCATACAGATAGACGTGCGCAACATCAGCACAGATCACTTCATCGCCGGGCTTTACATGTGTCTGGATGGCGATCTGGTTGGTTTGTGTGCCACTGGAGCAATAAAGAGCGGCTTCCATACCAAACATGCGAGCTGCATAATCCTGCAATTCGTTTACCGTGGGATCTTCCGCAAAAACATCATCTCCCACAGGGGCTTCAAACATCGCCTTTCGCATTTCATGGACAGGCTGTGTAACGGTATCACTTCTAAGATCGATTCTCATCAAGCGTAAATATGGCCTCAAACCTACGTGAACTTTCGACTGACATAAAGTGAATCTGTCATTTTTATCAAACATGACTTCCACGTGATAAGTGGTGCTGTTCAAACTGCTTTCCACCTTATTTTTGTCAAATCAGGACGCATGTCCCTAACCTGCAATTCTTACGCGACTTTTTGAATGATTTCCATTTGTAGATTGGTTTTGTTTGCCGTATTTTTAATGATAAGCCAGTTCCTGCAGGCTCAGGAGCGCTATTGGGTTTTCCTGAAGGACAAAGCTGGAACTCAGTTTAATCCTTATGAATACTTTGACATCAAAGCCATTGAGCGCCGCTTAAATGAAGGTCTAAGTCTTTGCGACAGCACAGATTTTCCCTTGAATGAATTGTATGTAATGGCAATCAAAAACGAAACAGATTCTATTTGTGGAGTTTCGCGTTGGTTCAATGCCATTGCATGTGTTGCTTCACCAATGCAAATGAAAAGTGTAGGAAAATTGCCGTGCGTTAAAGAGGTCGTCCCGATGGAATTCGGTTTTGACTTGCCCGCATCTATTGACACCATTCCAACAATGAATGAGGCATATGAAAAAGCCATTCTTAGACAACAAACGGAAGTAATGAAGAATTCTCGTCTCAGGTCGGCAGGCTATACAGGCAAAGGCGTGAGAATAGCCATATTTGATGCAGGGTTTAATGGACTGATCGAAGATGAAGCCTTTCAACACATCATTGCAAATGGCCGAATCAAAGCGACGTATGACTTTGTGCGCGACCGAAAATTTGTCTTTGGCCATCATACCCATGGCACCAATGTACTTTCGTGCATTGCTGGTTTGAATGATGGTACTCCCATGGGTTGTGCAACAGATGCCGAATTTGTTTTGGCTCGCACAGAACAGGCATACAAAGAAGCCAGAATTGAAGAAGAGAATTGGGTAGAATCTCTTGAATGGGCTGATAAAACTGGAGCTGATATTATCAATTCATCGCTGGGATATACACGCCAGTTTTATTTCACACAGGATATGAATGGTCGTCGCAGCATGATTTCAAGAGCTGCATCCATGGCAGTGAGTAAAGGAATACTGGTAGTGAACAGCGCAGGTAATGAAGGCGATAAAAAATGGGAGGTAATTGCCGCTCCAGCCGATGCAGATAGCATCTTAACAATAGGTGGCATTGATCCCTGGTCTGGAATTCATGCCGATTTCAGCAGTTATGGACCAACAGCAGATAATCGCTTAAAACCCAATTTGTGCGCTTTTGGATATGCCATTACCGCGGACCACAATCGCACCACGATCAATTCGGGGACGTCATTTTCGAGTCCACTCGTGGCGGGTTTTGCTGCATGTATCAAACAAATGCATCCCGAGTGGCGCGTTAAACAAGTTATGGCCGAATTGCAAAAAAGTGGCAGTTTGTATCCTTATTATGACTATGCGCACGGCTATGGAATTCCGCAGGCCGATTATTTCATGCCTTTTGATTCCACAGCCTCAGTTGATCAGTCGGCGATTTCTTTCGAGTATGAGCCGGAAATGAATAGAATTCGCATTTGTATTGACGGGGATTCTACTATCATTTTGTCAAAACCAAATGAGACGAAAGATCGTCTGGTTTTTGTTTTGAATCCCACACCACTCATGTACATTCATATTGCCCGGCCCGATGGAAGTTTGATATCCTATGAAATGACCGAACCAGGTGAGACAACAGGAGCTTTTATCGAAGAAATTGATGATCAGGAAAACATCATCCGAGTTCATTGGAAGGGCAAAACTCGTGCAATGAAAATTGGAGATATTATGAATCAATAAGAGGAATCGATTATCACTATGAAACTACCATTACTGTCTGGCAAATTTCTTGTTTGTATTAGCATTACACTAGGGCTTGTGGTTTTTCCATGTTTGCAATCCATCGCACAGCGCGTAATTTTTAAGAAGGATGTAATTGAACAGGTAAAACGTGTCTACGAGGATAGTACCGGCCCCAATGGCAAGATTTTCTGCCATGCTTTTCTGGGATTGGGCATGATCATTCCAGTAAACGAATCTGACAGTGCCGCTATTTCAGAAAACGGAAAAAGCAACCAATTCTATTTTGGTTTTCGTGAAAAATTTAAGTTGAATAACACCTTCGCGCTGAATCTTGAACTTATTTATATCCATCAGAAATTTCATATTCGCCAGGATGAAAAGATCAATATTTTCTCACCAGGTATTATCCAAGATGTTCAGAAATTCAATACCAATTCCATTGGCCTTGGTGGTTCACTAAGAATCAACTATGGCAAGCGTGGCAATGTTATTGGGCGATACATTGATCTTGGTGGCGACTTTGGCTACGTATTTTCAAATAGAATTTATACACGCAACAAGGTAGCAGCATCAACCAATGGTGGCGCCGAAAAGATTAAGTCTTCTCTCCATAAACTTGATTTTGTAAACCCGCTGATTTACTTTGTGAATGCCCGAATTGGATTTAACCACTTCGCTTTTTTTGCCAGATACCGGGTGAACGATCAATTTAAAAAATCGGATAATTTTTACGCCATTGGCCTTGTGCCAGAATTACCGAGAATTTCCATTGGACTTGAAATTGCACTTTACGAATAATACAAAGACCAATCTTGAGTTAGTATCACAGACCAACAATCTTTGACCAACCATTATAACATATTGGGATTGCAGTTTGGAGCTTCTGAAATGGAGATTAGAAGGGCATATCGCAATCTTGCCAAGCAATTTCACCCGGATGTAAATAACGCGCCGGATGCTGAAGAGAAATTTATGAAAATCAACCTCGCCTACGAGTTTTTGATGGACCCTGCGCAACGCAACAATTATTCGCGATTGCAGGATGAAAGGGCAGACAGGGCCGAACAGGAGCGAAGAGAGAATATTTATAAGCTCTGGGTCGAGCATCAGGAAAGGCAAATGCGCTACCGGAGAGCAGTAGAATACTCGTATCGCCAGCAAGGAAAAACTCCGCCACACAACAGGTTTATTAGTGGTGCCAATGGTTTTTTCAATTTGGTATCCATTCTTCTGTTTATTGCCATTGCAGTTATCCCCATTTGGAAATACATCGAACAATTGTCTAAACCCGAACACCAACAGCGTTCGTTTCTGTACTTTTTTATTCCAGCGACTTTGGGCGTTGTTTTCTTAATCTTTGGATATTATTATTGGTTCATAAATAAAATAGATAAAAAATAGTATGAAGAGAATTTTACTCCTGTCTGGGCTATGCCTTTTGATGATACAGGTTTATGCGACAGAAGGAATGTGGATACCATCCATATTGGGCGCTGTTCACGATGATATGAAAGCCATGGGGCTGGAGTTAACTGCTGAAGACTTGTATAGCGTAAACCACAGCAGTCTCAAAGATGCAATCGTATTATTTGATGGCGGCTGTACAGCAGAAATTGTGAGCGATCAGGGATTGTTGTTTACCAATCATCATTGCGGTTTGGACTACATTCAATTCCATTCTTCCATCAAAAGCGATTACCTCAAAGATGGATTTTGGGCCAAAGACCAATCAGGTGAATTGATCTGTGATGGTCTTTCGGTGATGTTCATTGTAAGAATGGATGATGTAACAGAATCTATGCGCAAAGGACTATCTGCTGCCATGACTTTGGCCGAACAGGAAGCGCAAATTGCTGCAAATAAAAAAACCCTTGAAACGGATTATAAAGCCAAAAACCCAAAGCTGGGGCTTCAGATTAAAGCATTCAACTACGGCAATCAATACTTTGCAATTGTGACCAAAACGTACAACGATGTGCGCCTTGTTGGAGCTCCTCCATCAGCTGTTGGCAAATTTGGAGGTGATACCGACAACTGGGTTTGGCCAAGACATACCGGAGATTTCAGCGTGTTCCGCATTTATGCAGACAAGGACAACGAACCTGCCAAATACAGTGCGGATAACGTGCCCTTCAAACCAGCACATTATTTGCCAGTTAATCTTGGAGGCGCTCACGAAGGCGACTACAGCATGGTCTATGGATTCCCAGGCCGAACAGATCACCTGCTCACCAGTTATGCCGTCGATTTTGTGATGAACAAAAGCAATCCGATGCGAATAAGCATGCGCGATAAAACGATCGCTATTCTGGATGAAAGAATGCGCTCAAGTAATGAGATCAGAATCAAGTATGCAGCCAAACAAAGCGTTATTGCCAATGCCTGGAAGAAGTGGCAGGGGCAACAAATTGGATTGACGAACATCCGCGCAGTAGATCAAAAACTGAAATTCGAAGAAGAATACCGAAAAAAATCTGCTATCAAAGGGAATGAAGCTTACACAGGACTTTTGGATGAACTTAAAATGAATTATGCTGCGTCTGAAAACTATGTGATTTCCGCTCAGGCTTATCAGGAATACGTTGTGTTTGGTCCTGAGGTATTTGGATTTGCACAGAAGTTTACAGAGGTTGTAGAAAACTACGATACGCTGAAAACAAAAGGTAAATTGACAGAAGTGATCGCAGATCTTAAAAAAAATGCACGCTTGTTTTACAAAGATTTTGATCTGGAAACAGAAAAACGAATCTATGCAGATCTTACCCCGATGTTTCATGCGAATTTTAAAGGCACAACCATTGACAGATTGCCAGCAGGGAAAACTACTAATTGGAAATTGCGTGCTGATGAACTCTATAAAAAATCCATATTTCGCGATTCAACTGTTTTGTTTAAGTTGCTCGACAACTTCAGCAAAGGTGCGGTCAAGAAATTCAAAAAGGATTATTTCTACCATGAATCCTCCAGTATTGGCAAGTCTTTCCAAACGGAGATACGCCCAAAAAGCCTTGAGTATCAAAAACAAATTGACTTTTTGATGCAACGCTACACCGAAGGCATGATGAAGATGTTTCCCGGAGATTATTGGGCGGATGCCAACAGCACATTGCGCGTCACATTTGGCAAAATAGATGGAAGCGATCCCCGCGATGGCGAGCATTACAAATACTTCACCACAGCCGATGGCATACTTGAGAAATACTATACCAAAAACCCGGATTTTGAATTGAATAGCCGATTAATAGAATTATTTGAAAAAAGGCAATATGGCAATTACGCAGAAGATGGCGAACTGCGGGTATGTTATACTGGTAGCAATCACACAACTGGTGGAAACAGCGGTTCTCCTGCGCTCAATTCAAAAGGACATCTGGTGGGAATCAACTTCGACCGCAGTTGGGAAAGTACCATGAGCGATATTGTGTACAATCCTGAAATTTGCCGCAATATCATGGTGGATGTAAGGTATGTTTTGTGGGTAATAGATGTTTATGCCGGAGCGGGCTATCTGCTAGATGAGATGAAAATTGTCCGGTAAAGTCTCTGCAAAACGATCTGTTGTAAATTGTTCGTTTCTTCATTTGTAGCAGAAAAATGACAGGGCTAACTTCCGCCCATAATTTAGCTACTATGAAATTCTTTATTGATACCGCAAACCTCGATCAGATCCGTGAAGCCAACGACCTCGGTGTATTGGATGGAGTAACAACCAATCCATCTTTGATGGCCAAAGAAGGCATTTCCGGCAAGGACAATGTTCTTAATCACTACAAAGCTATTTGCGCTATTGTTGGTGATGGCGACGTAAGCGCCGAAGTTATTGCAACCGATTTTGAAGGTATGGTTCGGGAAGGTGAAGAACTTGCAGAGTTGCATCCCAACATCGTGGTTAAAGTACCCATGATCAAAGATGGCGTAAAAGCGCTGAAGTACTTCTCTGATAAAGGAATACGCACAAATTGCACACTTGTTTTCAGCTCGGGACAAGCCCTTCTGGCTGCAAAAGCAGGAGCAACGTATGTTTCCCCATTTATCGGCCGATTGGATGATATTTCTGTGGATGGATTGGAATTGATAGAACAAATTCGTCTGATTTATGATAACTACCTATACGAAACACAAATTCTCGCGGCTTCTGTACGCCACCCGATGCACATAATCAAATGTGCTGAGATCGGTGCAGATGTGATGACTGGACCTTTGAGTGCCATCATGGCGTTGTTAAAACACCCGCTTACCGATAGCGGTTTGGCACAATTCCTTGCCGACCACAAAAAGGCTGCAGGTCTGTAATCGATCCTTTTTCCCATAACCATGCTGCTCGAAATTTTCCCCGGCAATATCGACGATCGAAAGATCGCTCAGGTCGTGGAATGTTTAAAGGATGGCGGCCTCGTTGTTTATCCAACGGACACCGTTTATAGTCTTGGTTGTGATCTGCAAAATTCTGCGGCGATCGAAAAAATTGCCAGAATTAAAGGCTTGCGTTCAGATAAAACCAATTTTTCGATTGTTTGCTCGGATCTGAGTCACCTTTCGGACTATTCAAAACAAGTGGAAAATCATGTTTTCAAACTGATGAAACAATTGTTGCCCGGACCTTACACTTTTATTCTGGAAGGAAGCAAATTGATTCCCAAAATATTTTCGGACCGCAAAAAAACAATCGGAATTCGTATACCCGACAATGCCATAGCCCGGCGAATTGTAGAACAATTGGGAAGACCAATCATCGCTACATCTGTGCACGACGATGATGAGGTGTTGGAATACACAACCGATCCGGAACTTATTCATGAAAAATTAGGGAATCTTGTTGACATTGTGATCGATGGCGGTCCGGGAGGTTTTCAGGTATCTACCATTCTTGATTGCAGCAAAGGTTCAGTTGAGGTTGTGCGCGAAGGAAAAGGCCCTATTGATTTTATGAATTAGACCGAGTTGTTTTTTCTTTATTCAGGAAAACAAATAATTCGGTCATCACAATAAAAGCCAGAAATAACCAATACAATTTCGCTATCAATTTTTGAACAGGACTAATGCAGGGCGGGCAAAATTCTCCTGGTACACATGGCGGACATTTAATGATATTGAACCAGTATATGCCGCCTAGAATCAGATATACCAGAAGGTAAATTGAAACCCGAAAACCAAACTTTCGAAAACTAAAAAGAGTTCTTATTTCCATGAAATTTCTAGTTGAAGATGCAGTACAAGCCTATCAGGGATTTCTCAAAATCATTCAGGCTAAAGTAACGTTTGATAGCTTTGAAAGTGGAAAATCTATCATGGCAAAGCGCGAAATGATGGATAGGGGAGATAGTGTTGCAGTATTGTTATTTGAGAAGGATACCCAGAACTTTTTACTTACCCGGCAATTTCGATTTCCTGCGGCCACAAAAGATCAGCATGATAAAATACCCAATGCAGGTTGGCTTGATGAAATTCCTGCCGGCAAATTAGAAGATGGCGAAAACCCGCACGATTGCGCCAAACGCGAAGTAATGGAAGAGCTAGGTTATCGCTGTGAATCTCTTCAATCAATATCTCATTTTTATGTTTCGCCCGGTGGTACAAGTGAAAGGATTTGGCTCTTCTATTCAGAAGTGCAATCATCTGATAAAATTGGAGATGGAGGTGGTCTCGATTCCGAGCACGAAAATATCCAACTGATGCGGTATCATAAAGACGATTTGGCAATACGAATAGCCAATGGAGAAATACGGGATGCCAAGACCATTATTGCGATACAATGGTGGAAACTGCATCACTGATTAAACCCAGATTCAGTGATAGGATTTGCAACGAAATGCAATAAAAAAGCCCGCATGAGCGGGCTTTTTCCAATAAATCATCAAACACATTATTTACGAACTACAAATGATTGAACGTAGTTAGAAGAAGCTGAATTCACATGCAACAAGTACATGCCATCAGCTAAATTGGTAATATTGATAGCGTGATTTTGAAGGAGATATACTTTCTCACTTTGAATCACCTTACCACCAAGATCAGTTATACGAACTTGAACATTCTCACCCAAATTGCGCGTCATGGCAATTTGCAATTGATCTTGAACAGGGTTTGGATAGAGTGCAAGTGAGTTAGTCAGTTCCACCTCATCCACACCAACGATACAAGCATTGCATGAAGCCCAGCAAACAACTGGAAGTGCGATATTGTCTGAAACTATTACCTGACGATTGGTGAAATTATCAACCGTGATGGTGCAAGTGCTTCCGGGGGTTAGTTCTTCCTGACCAGCCCAGCTATCAAAAGCAAATTTGTATTCAAACGTATCGGCAGCAAGTGGAATAGTCAGTTCCCAGATGTCATCATTGTTTGCATCCGTCATTGGAGCGCAACCACCACACCAGTTATTAAATGTACCATTCACTTCTGGAGTCGTATAAACATCTGTAACCTGACTCATGTCAACACTAAATACAACATTGAATGGTCCCTGTGGATCATCGCAAGAACTGCAACTTCCCCAGCAGACAACAGGCAATACCGCATCACCTGTAACTTCAATCAAACGATTGGTAAATTCACCAGTGGTAAGTGTGCACTCGCTTCCGGGCACGAGATTCTCCTGCCCAGTCCAGGTGTCATAAGCATATTTGTACTCGTAAGTACCTTCTTCCAATGATATTACAAGTTCCCAAATACCATCGCTATTGGCATCACTCATCGGAGCGCAACCACCGCACCATCCGTTAAAGACCCCATTTACTTCAGGTGTTGTGAAGTTGTCTGTTACGTTATTCATATCCACCTGGAAAGTGATATTATAAGGTCCGGTCTGATTGCCACAAGCCTGGCAACTTGCCCAACATGTTACATCCAATGTTGCATCACCGTTTACGTTCAAAGCGCGGTTGGTAAATCCATCTGTAGTAATCGTGCAAGAGCTGCCTTCAGCCAATTGTTCAGAATCAGTCCAATTATCGTATGCATATTTAAATTCATGCATTCCTTCGGGAATTGAAATGGTCAATTCCCAAATTCCATCGCTGTTGGCATCGCTCATGGGTGCGCAAGCTCCACACCACCCGTTAAATGTTCCATTCACCTCTGGTGTGGTGAAATTTGCCGCAACCTGATTCATATCCACCTGAAAAGTGATGTCATGCATAATTGGTTGGATGCCGCAAGCGTCGCAAGAAGCCCAACAAACAGCAGGAAGAACAACATCACCTGTTACATTCAAAATGCGATTGGTAAAACCATCAGCAGTAACTGTGCACGGTGTGCCCGAGGCCAATTGTTCTGAATTTGTCCAGTTGTCGTAAGCATATTTGTATTCATAGCTTCCTTCATCAAGTGTAATTGTCAACTCCCAAATGCCATCGCTATTGGCATCGGTCATTGGAGCACATCCGCCACACCAGTCATTAAATTGACCAGGTACTTCTGGTGTTGTAAAATTCTCTACAACGTTATTCATATCCACCTGAAAAGTCACATCATAGGTCATTACTTCCTGACTACCGCCAAACATCAAATCATCGAAGTAATAGGTTTTTTCACCTGCATCTTCACCTGATACATTGTAGTTAAAGAACACAGATGGATAATCGAAAACATAGTTCAGATTGAGTTCTGCTGTTCCAGTTCCTTCGTTCGCGAAATCAAATACAAGCGTTTCCCATTGGCCGGCCATGGTTGTCATGGCATCCGTTTCAACAGAATGCGTCGGATTCGTGTGGTCTTCCACTTTCAAACGCACAACGATACCCGCATCTGGAGACCAAACGCGCAATGACATGGTTGTGTTTTGAGCAGTGAAAGGAATTGGATTGGCCAAACCTTCCTCAGCAAGGTTCGTTATGGAAGTTCCTGCCCAGGTTGCTGCAGTAGCAGATTTGATCACCTTCACACAAGTATTTTGATCGTCCGTTGGGTCGGTTTCGATAGTAGAAACCTCAGCTCCACCAAATCCGATAACACCATAGTCTATGCCTTCAATTTCAAAAGTTACAGGTAAATCCATTTGGTTTGGATCCACGATCGGATTGCATACTTCGCAACTATTCCAGCAAACGGCATCCAAAGTTGTAGTTTGAGATACGAGAATCGTTCTATTGGTGAAACCATCTGCAGAAACTGTGCAAGAAGCACCGGGTGTAAGAGCTTCCTGTCCGCCCCAGTTATCATGACTGAATTTGTATTGGTATGAACCCTCAACAAGTGGTATAGTAATCTCCCAAACTCCATCAAGGTTTGCGTCTGTCATCGCAGCGCATGAACCGCACCATGCATTGAAGGTTCCATTTACTTCAGGAGTAGTAAAAGGAGTAGCATACTCGTTCATATCAATCTTGAAAGTAACATTGTAAATAGATGGTTCGATGCCACATGCCTGGCAACTGCCCCAACAAACCAAAGGAAGAGTTTCATCTGCATCCACAGTGAGCGTGCGGTTTGTAAATGCTCCTGTAGTAAGTGTGCAAGAGCTACCGGGGATCAGATTCTCCTGACCTGCCCAGGTGTCATATGCAAACTTAAATTCATGCACACCATCTGGAATTTCGGCTGTCAATTCCCAAATGCCGTCCATATTGGCATCCGACATCGGTGCACATCCGCCGCACCAACCATTGAAAGTCCCGTTTACTTCGGGTGTTGTAAAAGCTTCCTGCACTTCATTCATGTCTACCTGAAAGGTGATCAAGTGTGTTTGCGAGAAACTATAAAAAGAACAGCAAAGCGCTGTCGCAAACAGTAAAATTGTTCTCATCGTAATTATGTGTTAAGTAATTTGGTTACAGGGGCCAATATACACTAATTGTAATTTATACAAAAAGTATTTTATACATTTGCGGCGAGTTGATTATCTTTGATTCCTATTCTACTTTGACCACACAGATGAAATCATATAGGCCACGCCTTCAACAGGACGATTTATATTCGATTCCGATTGATGCATTCTTCAAATCCGCCTTTTCTGTAGACTGTGTAATCTTCGGTTATCATGAGCGGGAGTTGAAGATATTGCTTATTCAACGAGGTACTGATCCATACGAAAACTATTGGGCACTTCCCGGTGATTTGGTATATCCAAATGAAGATCTTGATTCTGCCGCAACAAGGGTTTTGAAAGATTTGACCTCCCTTTCTGACATTCCAATCAGGCAAGTTCATACGTTTGGCAAAGTGGATCGGCATCCGCTCGGCCGCGTTATTACTGTGGCCTATATCGCTTTGGTAGAGCACACAGATTTAAAACCAAGTGCCTCCTCGTGGGCGAAAAACACACGTTGGCATCCAATTAACAAAGTGCCCAAACTGGCATTCGATCACCGTGAAATCCTCGATGAATCGTTGCTGGAATTAAAAAACCGCATTCTTACTGAAGACATCTGGGCAAGGGTGCTACCCAAGAAATTTACGTTAACGGAATTTCAGGGCGTTTTTGAGACCATATTGAACAAAAAATTTGATAAAGGAAATTTTAGGAAAAAAGTTTCCAAATTCAAATTCCTAAAGCAGCTCAACGAGGCACAGACAAACGTTTCGCATCGACCATCGCTGTTATATTCCTTCGACGAAACCAAATTCAAGGCAATGAAAGCCAAAGGATTTTCATTTGATTTTTAAAACCAATTGTTATGTGCATCCGGACCCTTGTTTTGACACTTTTTGCGGCTATTTCAGTGATTGCAGCCAATTCACAGGTTGTTCCTGTTTCTGTTCAACAAGATGCCAATGGCAATTGGCAATTGATGCGCAATGGCGAGCCATACTATGTGCGCGGTGGAGGAGGAGATACACAATTGGATAAATTGGTGGAAATTGGTGGAAATTCGATTCGCACCTGGAGCACAGACAATGCCATGGAAGTTTTGGATGAGGCACACAAACATGGCCTTACAGTTATGATGGGGCTTTGGGTTCAACATGAACGCCATGGATTTGATTACAACAACGAAGAGAAAATTGCCCTCCAGCTCGCTGGTTTCAGAGAAGTGGTGATGAAACTAAAAGATCATCCCGCTTTGTTATTGTGGGGAGTCGGAAATGAAGTGGACCTTTTTTATACCAATACCAATGTATGGAAGGCTGTAAACGATATTGCTGCTATGATACATGAGGTAGATCCCAATCATCCTACATGCACAGTTACTGCAGGTCTGGATAAAGAAGAAGTGAGACTGATCAAGGCCAATGCACCTGCTATCGATATTTATGGAATTAACACTTATGGTGATCTCAAAGGTGTAAAACAAGGCATTCGTGATGCAGGTTGGCAAGGACCATACCTTATCACAGAATGGGGACCAAACGGACACTGGGAAGTAGAAAAAACAAAATGGAGTGCCCCGGTTGAGCAAAGTAGCACCGAAAAAGCAGACTCCTATGAAAGCCGCTACAGGGATTTTATAGGCGGTGACATGGAAAAATGCATGGGATCTTATGTATTTCTTTGGGGACAGAAGCAGGAAACTACTTCAACCTGGTACGGTTTATTTTCAGAATCCGGCGAATCTTGCGAAGCACTTGATCGACTGGAAGTTTTGTGGACGGGTAAAACGCCTTCCAATTCGTGCCCTGTTTTGGAGTCTTTGATTATTAACGGCATGAAAAAGGGCGATAACATAACAGTCATCGCAGAAAACACCTTCGAGGTTTCCACTACGGCCAGGGATGCCGATCAGGACAACCTTCGATTTGATTGGTTGATTGTACCCGAAAGTACCGATATCAAATCAGGTGGAGATGTTGAGAGTGCTCCAAAATCCATTCGTGGTTCTGTTGTTTCAAAAAAGGGAGGAAATGCAAAATTGCGGGCTCCAGCTAAAGAAGGAGCTTACCGCATCTTCCTTTTTATACGTGATGGCCACAACCATTACGCTTATGCGAATGTTCCTGTTTATGTTATGAAACGGGATGAAACTTTGCCTCCCGCAAAAGCAGTGTCGTTCAAAAAATTGACATTGCAATCTTCGAATTAAAACCTTATTGTGTTTTTGACAAAAAGGTGTAGATTAGCCGCAGTTCAATTTCAAAATGAGCACAAAAAACCTTGCCTTAACCCTGATAATGTGCATAACATTTGCTTCCGCGGATGTAGTGGCACAGCTTGACAGTGTCTCATTTCAGAGCTATGGCATCATGCCAAAACAAAACACATCCATTTCGAAAAACATTCAAATCAATGGATTCTATCGCTTCTTTGGAACATATCAGCGTCAACTGGATCCTTATTTGTTAAATCCTATTATTGGTGATACTGCCTTACCCCGCAATATTTTTATTGGTGACGATAGTCAATTACCTAACCTATTGATCAATGTTGCTGGCAAAACCTCAGATAAAACCAACTGGGGATTTGATATCATGATGTTTCAGTTTTTGAATGGCGCTCTTGGTTCGGCTTATTCAGGGCAAGTTACAGATTCATTGCGTCCCAATATTCAAACCCCTCTTTTGAGCACCCGTTTGGGAGGCAATATGGGATTAAATCTGGGCATTAATCTGAATGGAAACTTCAAAACTAAAGTAGGTAATATTTCAGTTGGAGTAGGTGGTATCCAGTGGTTTGCCATGAGTGATTTAACCATGGCATCGTTCAAAGGATATAATCGGTTTATGTTGTATGAACGCAATCCCTGGGATCCCATGGGCAAAAATCTCAGCGGTCGATATCAGCAATACTTCGAACAAGGTTCAATTAGTCAGGATACACGATGGGGAAATCGCGCCTTCATTGGTGCACTTGTGCAGGGAACCAAAATGCCCGCCAATACCTCTTTTGCATTGTTGGTAGGTAAGACAGAATTGAATGGTGGATTCTCGCAGGTTCCCAATATGTCTTTTGGTGGGAAATTCAGGAAAGACTTCGGCGCAAAAAAATTCATCAGCCTTAACTCGATAAACTCCCGTGCAGCAACGGATAGTTTGTCCCGTGATTTTTACGGATTTTATATGGCCACCATCGAAGCAGGCTGTGAATTCAATGGTTTTGAAGCAAAGGCAGAAATAGGAGGAGGAAATTATTACAGCCCCGTTAACAATGCAGGATGGGGCGAGGCAGTGCAAGTTAAAGTTGCGAGTCCTGCAATCAGCAACAAGCCCCAAATCGAATTGCATTATTACCGCATTAGTCCTGATGTAGTTAATAATAACGCTGTTTTCTGGAATACATCAACCCCGGAATACCGCACAAACAATATTCCTGCTGGCAGCGTGGGTAGTTCTGCGGTTCTGCAGCCGTTTTCAAGCTCCATGATTCGCCTTGGACAGATGACCAATAATCGTCAGGGACTCCATTTAAATTTTCAAACTTCCAAAGGGAAATTACGCTTTAGCGGTGGACTGGGATTTGCTGCAGAACTAACACCATCTGCAACGGTTATTACTTATGGCCATTCAGTAAATCAATTAACACGATCTCGTTTTTGGCGTTGGAACTTCCCAACTGGTGTAGGTCCTTATGGGCGATATTCCGACGTATACAGAGACATGTACGAAACGGTGAATCTCAGCGATGACAGTTCGGGTGTTTCCGTTCATCAAAAGCATTTCAACATGATGGAAGGTCAGTTTAAATACCACACCACATGGCGCGAAAAAGACCTTTTCATTTTTGCATTGTTGCAGGCGAACAGCGTTTCAAGAACATGGTCTCCCGTTACTATAACCAACGAAAAGGCCTACGTGCGTCAATATATCTCCGAGTTTGAATTGTACTATGCCATCACGCCGGGATGCATGCTCAATGCCTATTATGGTTACGAGCGCACGTTGGCCAATTACCTCACAGATATTGATGAGATAAGCAGACGCCCGCGCAATCAGACAGGAGAAGGTATTGGATGCGGATTTGATTTGGACTTCGGCAAAAACGTAAGACTGTATGCGCGCCACAGATGGTATTATTTCAAAGACCAGAGTTTTGATCTGGATCATTTCAGAGGACGTGAATTAACAATCGAATTGAAGGCATTTTTCTAATGAAAAAAACATTATACATATTGTTTCTCATTCTTGCATTTGGGCTTAAAACGTGGGCGCAGGAAGAAAAGAAAGTTACATTCAATGGTACGGCGCGATCACTATTTTATGGTGATAAACTCACCGAAGACTCCAGTGTGGAAGATACCATTACAGTTCCCCGCTTAAATAGCGGCCATGTGCTGGTAGATTTGGGTGTGAACATTCGCCCCAATAAAAATACCGAAATACAGGGGATGATTCGCGTGCGAAACGATTACGGCGGTTTTTGGGGTTCCGGAGTAACTTTTGATGTGCGCCAGCTTTCTGCCCGGGGAGTGATAGGCGGAATTGTGAGATATCAATTGGGTGACATCAACTACAAAATGTCGCGCTACACCATGTGGAATTACGATCAGGAATTGATTTCAAATACTCCGGCGGTCTTTCGTCAGCAAACAGATCTTGTCAATTACGATCATTTTTATTTCAATGATAATTCCCGTCGTCAACAAGGAGCAGCGGCTGAGTTCGCTTTGGTATTCAAAAAATACGTCAAGGAATTGCAGTTTCATGCGGTTACTACTCGCGTAAAAACGAGCGATTTTTCTGCAACCAACGACAGGCTTTTCTCCGGACTAAATGCCCGACTTATCCAAAGTAAATATTTTCAGATAGGTGTCAACTATGCCAATTTATATGACATACCTGGAACATCCAGAAACAAATCGATATTCATCAATCCTGTGCTTACTGCAGATTATAAAATCAGCTACTCCTACAAAAACTGGGAAGCGAATCTGAACGGCGAAATTGGAAAGTCATCCACACGTTATAAGAACAACACCGAAGCGCCCGATTGGGATGGCAGGTTGAATGAATTAAATGCCTTTATCAAAGAAAATAAATACGGCGTCTCGCTTAACGTGCAAATGAAGTATGTAGGATCTGCCTTCAGAAGTCCGGGGGCTCAAACAAAACGCATTGACTTTACAGGATTGCCACTAGCATATTCGCGAATAACCAATGAGCAACAATTGCGTGCTTTGAGTACCATGGATTTGATGCGCGAATCGGACATGTACAACTTGCAGATTCAACCTTATTTGATGGCGTTCTCGCCTCAATATGACAATATAACGCCCTATGGAGATGCTACACCCAACAGGCAGGGTTATACATTGACTCTGGGATATGCTCCGAAAAAATTACCCGTTACAGCCTCTGTTTCGCGTCTTGCCCAGGAAGAAGTGAAGGGCGAGGGAACAATCTTTCCGCGTGTATTTACAAGAAATGAAATAACTCTGGGCACAGACATCAACAAATTCTTCCCGGCATGGAAAAAGACGATGAAACTGACCATGAATTACCGCTCTGATCTTACCACCCGCGAACCTGAAGAATTGGTAAGAGATGTGAATCTTGAAACATCTGTGGTCAATCTTGGTTTAGAGATAGAAACGATACAACTTCTCGATCTTTTGGTGGGATGGCAGGAAGTAAAATACAAAGGATTTGATTACACGGCAATTCGTGATACCTATTCAGAAATATACAACTTTAGTGAATTCAAAGCTGATGGCAATGAGACCATGCGCGCTATCGGTCTGCGTTACCGATTTAGTGATAAGACCAATCTCAGTTTTCAACTCAACGAATACAAAATCCGAAACGAACAAGATCTCGTACCTCAATACAAAGTGCGTCAATTTATGTTATTGTTCCTAATGAAATTCTGATCATGAAATATACCATTTACCTCTCGAGTCTCATTCTACTGGTATTTGCAGGTTGCAAAACAGATGACGAATTTGACGGACCAGCGCTCAATGATCTCTATGGTCAGTTTGCCATTGTGCAGGGATTAAGCGCTACCAATTACGACGTTGATTTTTCAACAGGAGAACAAACCACTTTTGAATCTTCATTTTCAAAGAACATCGATTGGGTGCTCGAAATAAAAGGACTTCAATCCGGCGCTGTAAAACGCATCGAAGGATTCTCGAATTTGCTGAATGTCGATAACGCGACCTGGAACGGCACCACAACCGACTTGCCTATGTTCAAGCAAGAGTCGTGTGCCGTTCAACTTACATTCCTGAGTGAAACAGATACCCTCCGTGATACATTGGATGTAGTAGGAGCGCGCATCAACGAAGGATTTGTTGTGAGTGATTTTGAAACAGGCACCAATCCGGGTTGGAATTCTTTTGTGCAAACAGGAGCCAACATGAGCTTTGCAGTGCAATCAACTATTCCTGCAGCTCAAGGCAATAATTACTTTAACATCGGAGGAACCGTAAATTGGGATTGGCTTATCGGGTTAATCAACATGCCTGCCAGCGCCTACGGCGGAACACATTATCCACTATCAGAAAATCCGGAGTTAGAGAATTTTAATGTCATGATCTATAAGCCAGAAGAACTAAGCAATGGTATCATGTTGTTTCAATTTATGGAGGACGACAATCTAGATGGTGTGTTTACAACAAATGTAGAGGACATGTTCTCTCTGGAAGTTCAAATGGATAAAAATGGTTGGGGCCAATACAGCATTAATTATGCGGATTTGCAAACCCTCATCAATGGAGCGCCAAGTGCAGATATTGGAAATGGCATTCGAGAACCCCATAAACTACTTCAAATCTCGGTCCTATTTCTCGCCAATCCGGCATCCGGATACGCCAATGCCTATCTCGATTACATGATCTTTACACAAAACGGAATATTGGAGCCTTGATTTTGGGTATGACTAAACAATCTGCGATACTATTCTTCTTTACATGTTTCCTCGCATGTACACCTTTCAAGCAAATTGGGTTATATGATGTCGAAATGCAAGATACCCGACCCAATGTTCACGGGTTCTATCCAGTGTCTATATACAGCGATGCCATAACCAATGACCTTTGGCATACTCCCAATTCTCAGTGTATCGAGGTTAAGAAAAACAACGAATCGGCTTATTCCGGAGAAAGTAGTATTGAAATTAAGTGGAACAAACAAGCCGATGGGTGCCCTTGGTTAGGACTAGGTGTAGGTTGGGAAAACTGGACTGGCAAGGATATTTCTGGAATCCTTTCAAAAGCTGCAGTTTCATTTTGGGTTAAATCCCTTTCGGGCGATTTGCAAAGTGGTTTGCCCTGGGCCATAGGATTTGAGGACTTCATAGATGGCCAGGCATGGACCGGAATAACCAAAGATTGCGTTATTGGAGGAGTTATTACAAGCGAATGGACCCATATTCAGGTGCCACTAGAAAACTTTCCGTTTGAACAAAACGATGTCGAACCGCATGCTATCAAACAGCTCATGCTACAGTTTGAATCCAGTGGCAAGGTTTGTATAGATGAGATTACCATCATTCCTTTTGAACCTAAACAAAGCAAAATTGGACAGGCTATTGAGCAAAAGACAAACAAGGCAACAAATGGTCTGCAAATTCCAGATTCGCCGGAAAATGTGTTCCGCATTGGCGATCACAGTATGCGGGTATGCTACGATTTTAAAGGCATTCAACTTACAGGTAAAATTTCCGATAACACACCCATGCAAAATATGCAGTCTGGTAAAGATATCTGGAATGGAGACGCACTCGAAATAGCATTTGGAACAGACGCAAGTGCGGATGCCAAACGGCGCATTTTTTATCCTTCCGATTGTCATATAGGAATAAAACTAGATGCCTCGGGAATGGTCTTCGATTGGATCAATAATCGCATTGTTGAAAACACCAAGGTTGTACTAACCCGTAACGACAATTTCGTTGAATTTGATATCACCATTCCGTGGGAGAGTTTGCAGGTTGGATCATGGGAGCGAGGAATGACCTATGGTTTTGAATGGGCTGTGGATGACGGCGACACCAGCGGTAAGCGAATCAGTCAGTCGAGATGGAATTCCGAATTTAAAGAAGGTTTTAATACCAATCCCTCGATGTGGGGAAGAATAACCGCATTAGATCTTTAAAATGAAACAACGTTTCTTAATTGTAACGGGCATAGCCATTGCTACCATCGTGGCTTGTTCATCAAGTAAACCTGTCACAAATAGCACTTCAGGTAATGAAATTGAAGCGCTCATCCAATCGATGACCATCGAAGAGAAAGTAGGGCAGATGACCCAACTCAATCTCGATGTTGTTTGTGAAGGAGAGGTTTACAATCTTGTAGAACCGCATCATCTGGATATGGTGAAATTGCGCAAAGCACTTGTTCAGTATCACGTTGGATCTATTCTCAATTGCGGTGGTCACGCGTATCCACGAGAACAATGGCATGAACTCATTAGCGGAATTCAGAAAATAGCGACAACCGAAACGCGCCTCAAAATTCCGGTTCTTTACGGTATCGATGCTATCCACGGTGCAAACTATGTGATGGGCTCAACGTTGTTTCCTCAGCAACTTGCGCAAGCTGCCAGTTTCGACAAAGATCTTGTAAAGCAGGCGGCCGAAGTCACCGCGTATGAAACACGAGCAGCAGGCATTCCATGGAACTTTTCGCCAGTGCTGGATGTTGGCAGAAATCCATTGTGGTCGCGATTTTTCGAAACCTATGGCGAAGATCCGTTGGTTTGCACACAGATGGGACACGCATGTGTTGTTGGGTATCAGCATGCAGGATTTGATGCAGACGTAGATAAAAATCATGTCGCTGCCTGTATGAAACATTTTCTGGGATACAGCGGAATGCGCACAGGAAAAGACAGAACACCAGCTTATATCCCAGACAATCAACTTCGCGAAATATTTTTACCTTCCTTCAAGCGTGCTATAGAAACAGGCGCCATGACGGTGATGATTAACAGTGGAGAGATTAATGGCACACCCGTGCATGCAGATAAACGAATACTTACTGATTTGCTGAGAACAGAATTGGGATTTAAAGGAGTCGCAGTTACAGACTGGGAGGACATCATCAAACTGCAAGTCAATCACAGAGTAGCACCAACACTTAAAGATGCTGTTCTATTGTCCATCGAGGCAGGCATTGATATGTGCATGGTTCCCAACGATTATAATTTTTCGGATTTGTTGATTGAATTAACCAAAGAAGGGAAAATCTCCGAAGAGCGATTGAATACTTCGGTGCGCAGAATCTTGGAGTTGAAGAAAAAACTAGGCATACTCAAAGCAGATAAAGTCCCAGCTATTGCTGATTATCCAAAGTTTGGTTCTGCAGAACATCAATCTTTGTCCAAAAAGATTGCACTCGGATCAATCACACTTTTGGAAAATAAAAACAACACATTGCCTTTTGACGCCGGAAAGAATATTCTCGTTACAGGTCCTTCGGCCAATGCGTTGACCTTGCTCAACGGCGCCTGGACACGCACCTGGCAAGGAACAGATGCAAAATGGGATGATACCTCCCGCAATACGATTTATGAAGCGCTCAAACAACAATGCACTGGTTCGGTTGAATTGGTTGAAGGTTGTGAGTTGGAAAAAATCACCAACCTGGATGCGGCTTTAGAAGCTTCTAAGAAAGCAGATATCATCGTGGCTTGTATCGGAGAATTGCCTTCAACAGAAAAGCCAGGAGACATCGATGATCTTGATTTGCCTCAGGCGCAGATCGATTATGTGCTGGCTTTGATCAGCACAGGCAAGCCGGTAGTACTTGTAATGGTAGAAAATCGTCCGCGCATTGTGCGTGAGATTGCTGATAAATGTGCGGCCGTGGTAATGGCATATCAACCAGGTGAATTTGGTGGAGATGCTTTGGCTGAAATTCTTGTGGGCAAGGCTAATCCATGTGGCAAGCTGCCTTTTACCTATCCACGTTACAACAATAGTCTGCTCACCTACGATCACAAATACACCGAAGCTATCGACCAGCAATTTGGCGATAAAGCTTTCAAGCCGCAATGGGAATTTGGTTATGGATTGTCGTATTCAGAGATTATTTACAAGTCATTATCTGCAAAAACGACTAACCTCTCTGGCGATATGCCACTTGAGCTAACAGTAGAAATTGAGAATAAGAGTGCACGTAATGCAAATGAAAGCATCCTCATCTTTTCCAGAGATCACTACGCAAGCACCACACCATCCGTTAAGAAACTAATTGCTTTCTCCAAGATTGATCTACCTGCAAACAAATCAAATTCATTTGAATTTCTTTTGGATTTTTCTAAAATAATGCGTGAGCTGAAACAACCGCTTGAAGATGGTGCTTATGATATTTATATAGGCTCACAAAAAACCACCATTCAATATTCTGTCAAATGAAATACTCCTATTTGTTATTCATTTTGATTCTGGCTTTGTATGCAGGTTGCAAACAATCAGACCCCAATGATATACTTGGTCGCAAAGGTGACATCGTGCATTTCAGTGGTCGGCAATGGAATATCAAATCAGGATACAATGGTCCTGGTCCCAATCGTTTTTCGGATGCCTATGAGAATGTATGGGTAGATGAAAATGGATATCTGCACATGCACATTACCAAACACGACGACAATCTCTGGTATTCATCCGAAGTAATATCCCAAGAGGCATTTGGTTATGGCACTTATGCATTCACCATCCAAGGCAATCCACTTGATTTTGCAAGCAATGTGGTTCTTGGTTTATTTACATGGGACGACAGCACCTTTTTCTCGCAAGCCAACAGCGAGGTAGACATCGAGTTTTCGAAATGGGGAGTAGCCTCTGATAAAAATCCCTTAACGATGTCTGTTCAGCCGGTGTTTTTTGGAACCTATTATGCAGAGCGCTCACATCAGGCTATGGTTGATTCGACGTTGCTTGAAGGAGTAACAACACATCTATTTACCTGGACCGACACTTTGATTTCGTGGGCCAGTTATTCGGGCGAGGACTTCCAAAATTCCACACCTTTTGCAACCTGGGAATTCGACTTAGACCATCCCGCTCGGGTAAAGGAAGAAAACGGATTGTTTTCTCAGCCCGTTGTTATACCAGCTCCAGGCGAACATACCAATGCACGCATCAACTTCTGGACACTTGCAAATGTTGCCTCTGGACCAAGCAATGGACTCGATCATGAAATTGTAATTCGTAAATTCGAATACATCTCGCAATAATCTTGGCGGTTAAAAATCCGCATTTATCGACTCAAGAATTTGTTTTGTCGCCAGTTATTGCGTTTTCGGAAATAGAAAACAATAGTTTAATGGCAAAAGGCAATTCACCTCATTAACTTCGTGCACAAGGAATCGGAGTGTAGGTGTAATGCCTACAACTTTGATTTTCACTCACTAAATCCTTTTGAATGAAGCCGGCGGTAGTCTGTTTGTTGTGTTTGATCGTGCACACCACACCTGCACGTGCTGAAACATTGGATATGACAAGTCAGGTGGCTTTGTATACACTCCCACCTTTTTTGCTTGCGTTTGCTTTTTTCTTTTTTGTCTTTTCAAGACAGCGACGTGAGATGGCCGTGCAAAGAGAAAAAGTGGAATTGGAGATGAGAGCACTTCGCGCGCAAATCAATCCCCATTTTATTTTCAATTGCCTCAACAGCATCCACCATTTCATTTTGGAAAATGAAACCCGATTGGCAGGCGACTACCTGGTGAAATTTTCTTATCTCATGCGACGAGTACTCGAAAATTCTCTGGAGGAACTCGTAACAGTAGATGAGGACATGAAAATTCTTGAAACCTATATTCAATTGGAGCAAATGAGATCTGGGCATCAGTTTCAATTTGAGATCAACAACCACCTTGAAGATTCAGAATCTCTGCTCATACCTCCATTGATTTTGCAGCCTATCGTTGAGAATGCGATTTTGCATGGTGCCATGACCAATCCCGGCAAAGGCAGAATTGGCATAGAGGTCAACAAACTCGACAAGGAAATGATGATTTCTGTTACAGACAATGGGAATGGAACCAAAATCGAAAATGGGAATACCGATGGTGAGACAAAAAAAATGAGTCTGGGTTCATCCATTACCCAAGATCGACTTGCTGCAATCAACAAAAAAGAAAACACACAGGCCCGCATCGAAATTAAGACGCTCCATGATGCACAAGGAAACTATACGGGACGAAAAGTTCTGGTATACTTACCATTACTATCAGCATATGACTAAGAAAACATTTCAGGTCTTAATTGTAGATGACGAACCAGCCCAACAGGCTCATCTCGGAAAAAAACTGGCTGAGAACCATCCGGAACTTCGCTTGATTGGTGTCTGCGCTAATGTTGATGCGGCTCTGGATTTTCTACAGACCAACACGCCCGACTTAATTTTTCTGGACATGATAATGCCGGGTAAAACTGGGTTCGAACTTTTGAAAGAACTCAAAGAACAAGGCAAGAAAATCGACTTTGAAGTGGTTTTTTGTACATCCTTTGATACATATGCCTTCAAAGCATTTCAATACAACGCTATCGACTTTTTATTGAAGCCCTTTTCGGATGAAGATCTTGCAAAAGTGATTGAGAAGTTTCTGAACAAGGTTAACCACGACTCGACAGGAGTAGGCGTGAGGAATATGATTCAGAATATGGATTTGGCGGAACCAGAAAAGAAACTGGTTTTACCAACAGGCAATGGCTTTCACATTACTTTACCTCGGGATGTGGTTCGTATCGAGTCGAGTAAATCATATACCAATTTTTTCCTGCTGGGAGGTGTTCAGGTAGTTGTTTCAAAAACGATACAGGAATACGACGATTTATTGAGCGAGTATGGATTTTTCAGAATACACGTCTCTTCTTTGGTGAATTTGACGCATGTCATTTCCTATAAAAAATCGGACGGCACTATCCGAATGACAGACAATTCGGAAGCAGAAGTTGCAAGACGAAGGCGAGATGAATTCGTACTTAAGATGACCACAGGTAATATCATCAAATAATTACCATCCGTCAGATAGAACCGACCGCTCGTTCTGTTTCAACTACCAAAAAACATATTTCTTAGTTTTTCACTTCAAAAAAAATGATACTTGCAGTGTATTCATCCGAACTGAGGATACTAAGAATATAGATTTAGTTTGTAAATTTTAATTTCAAATCTATATGAAAAAAGTAAAATGGTCTTCCTCCCTGTTTTTGTTTATTGTTCTACTTGGTGTAGGGTGTTCTGGTCCCGACTCCGGCAAGTCAGTCGATGAAAGTGCATCAAAGATGAATTTATCAGTCGCTGCGCCACCACCAGGTTCTTGCCTGGAAGCTACCTCAGTGCATAAGATCAGCTACAATGTTTTAAAATTCTTAGGCAATGATTACATCGACTGCAATTGCAATCCGCGTCTGGACACCTTGTTTTTCGGTAGTTTTTTAACCACCCAGTCCATCCAAAAACAATTGGCTAATGAAGATGTAAAGGGTGTTTACCTTCACTTATGTTTAAACAGCGACAATAAGTTTTATCTCGGAATGTCGGGTGCAACAGACTTGTCTGACAGCCTTCTTAAAGCGGAGAGTTTTTATCCTGTGGGCAGTGGAGGGTATAAATTCAAAGCCACTTCATTCGACACCTTCATAGATAACGAATCATTTGCTTACCCCACTTTGGATACAGTAAAAGGTTCGGTAATACTGGATGATCGATTGCGGTTTGCTTCGGTGCTGACTTGCGATTTGAACGGCGACAATGCACAGGATTCACTTTCCACCGTACCTTATGGCTTTATCAATCGGGGTGAATTAGAAGAATTGCTAAGTCAGTCATCAGCTCCATACATAGCATTGATGATGGGATATGACGGGACGATGTATCCTTCCGTGATGCGGGTAATGCTGGCCAGCACAAAACCAAACGGCACAAATCAGATGAAACTTGTCAAAATGGATCCCGCTGCTTCAACGCATTATGCGCTATTTTTGGAAAGAACCCGCCCATGACAATAGACTATTATTTAATAGCATTTTTAATTAACCAAATTCCAGTCTTTTTTTACTTCTGGAATTTTAAAGTACTAAAAGGAGCCCAAAAATGGTTTGGGCTCTTTTTGATTTGGGGTGCAACTGTGGATATAAAGTATTATCTGCCGCTGAGTGACGAGTTTCACGACAATGTATATTTAGTTTTTGTTCTGACTGAAGTTGGCTTCTATCTCTGGTTTCTTGGTGAAATGGGAAAAAGTCATATTCCAAAAAAGATGATCCAACTTCTACTAATCGGACTTCCGATATTTTGGTACGTAACCACATTTTTACTTGAGGATCCGCATGATAACGATATTTACACTGGTTTATACGATGGTGTTACAGCCGCACTCTTATCCTCAATTGCTGCGTTTCAAATCTATAAATTAACGCAAAGTCAATCACCTTTGGAGAAAAATCCCAACTTTTGGTTCTTATCAGGAATCTTTTTCTATTTTTTCTGTAGCGTTTTTATTTTCAGCATTATGAGCAAGGAAGTCGCTGAAGGTGCCTGGATGGTTCATCGAGTAATAAATGCCGCGACTATGATAATCTTTGCCATTGGCTTCCATGTTGCTGGCAAAAGTAAAGGTGGTCCGCGTATTGCATAATTCAATTCCCGGCTATGATATGCAGATTAAAAATCTGCAAAACAAACTGGTCATTGGCTGACCAGATTTACCGTCCGTTCCAAAATCCCGACCGTCCGTTGCCTAAAACATACCGAACGTTTGAAACGCCTCTATTGCCGTCAAACTCCTGATACATTTCGGACATATTTATGAATAAGGATTTAGAAATCAAACCGGTCCAGAAGGAAAGGGATGAAATTTTCAAGATCTTTATTCTGAATCATTTCCCTGCTGATAGTGATTTGATTGGTGAAATTGGTGCCAGGGAAATTGAGACATTGAACTTATTCTACAAGAGGCTTACACTCAAAGACTGAATACTATATCGCGGAAATTCCGAAATGCCGCTAAAAAGAAAGTAGGACTCATTTGGATTCTGTGAAGCCGTCGATCCTTACATGTTCGTAGCTTCTAAAGATCACATTCACGGGATCCAATCACATTACTTCTGCCCATGGCTGTCTCTCTCCAGGACATCCCCGGCCTGGGTGGGAGACGTGATTTCGGAGTTGCTGCAAACTCCCATTCCAAGCATCCCCATTTTTTCATTTTATGTTCGCAAATCCCTGTGGTTTATTTGCACTATGCAACGATTTTGGACCACACTCACGTTTTACATCTGTTTTTTAGCCGCTACCGCTCAAAATAATCCTTTTCGGATTGCCCCCGAAAAAGGCAGCGATTTTCCTTCCATTGTTGCTCAGGCTGAATCCTACTTTGCTGATAAAGTCATTCCACAGGAAGGCCTGTATGCCGACAATGAATACATCCGATTTAAGCGTTGGGAGTGGTATTGGTCCACACGCGTCAACCCCGATGGTAGCTTCCCAAATATGGTCGAGCAACGGCGCGCTTATGATCAACTTCAGGAATCCCTTTTGGCCAATAGAGATCAATCCTGGACCAATATCAACCAAACAACTGCCTTAAGCGGTTATCACGGTATGGGCCGACTAACATCTGTAG
>JBJXFC010000040.1:0-9122 GCA_046153915.1 Flavobacteriales bacterium | reverse complement strand
GTTACTCCATTGCTTTGGATACTGTGCCAACCCGAAAACGTGAGTGAGTTTGGTTTTTTGCCACCAACCCACGGCTCAGTGAATGAAAGGTTGTATGATTGAAAAAATACACCGTTGGAAGTTGCACTGATACTAAGTCGCTGCCCATCTCCGGTAGGAAGGGGACTCCATGCTTCTTTTTTGAAGAAATTGCGCATAGAGAAATTGGAGAAACTCAGGCTGAGAGAACCAACTACACGGCCACGATTGCTGCCAACCTGACCGCCACCCCAGCCACCGCTGAGCTGTATCTGGTCATTGGGTTTTTCTTCTACCACATATTCCAAATCCACGGTTCCTTTTTCGGGATGTGGATTGATGTGAACGTCGAAAGCTTCCGGATTAAAATAACCAAGTGTTGCAAGCTCGCGATTCGTCCGCATAATGTCCGATCGGTTAAACAATTCTCCCGGCTTCGTATAAATCTCCCGGTAGATTACGTGGTCATTCGTTTTGGTATTGCCAATAACAGATATTTTTCCAATACGAAATTGTTTTCCTTCGGTAATTCGAATCTCAATATCAATGCTATCCGGCTCAACCAATGTTTCGACAGGGAATGCTCCAAATGTGAGATATCCATCGTCCGAATACAGCGACGAAACATCCCGACCTGTGGGGTTAAGTGTTAATCTTGTATCAAGCAATTCGAGATTGTAAACATCTCCTTTCTGAATGCCGAGCACACTGTCCAGAGCGCTCGAACGATACTTGGAATTGCCGATAAACGTGATATTGCGGAAATAGAATTTTTTGTCTTCTTCCACTTTAATTTTAATTCCAATACGCTCATCACTGACGGTATAAATTGTGTCTGAGAGTATTTTGGCATTGCGAAATCCTTCTTTGTTGTATTTGGCTACAATTTTACCGAGGTCTTCCTGAAATTCTTTTTCAAGGTATTTGGAAGTCTTCCAGAATCTCCACCAATGCGCTTCTTTGGTATTTTTTAACGTGCGTTTGATTCTGGATTCACTCATCGCGGGCACGGTTTTTTTCTTTCCAAAAGGCAGGGTCCTTTTTTCGATCATCTGAAGACCCGCACCTTCGACTTCGATGGTTTCTATTTTCACCCGATCGCCTGAGTCAATTTTGAATATCAAAATAGAACCGTTTTGCATTAGGCCACTCGGCTCTTCTTTTACTTCCACCGCACAATTGAAATATCCCTTGTCGATGTAGTATTCTTTGATGGTTGCAATGGCGTTGTTCTTCGCATTTTGATTTACAATGGTTCCGGTGCGGATATCCAGTTTCTCGCGAAGATTGTCGGCCTCCGATTTGCGAATGCCCTCAAACATAAATTTATCCAAACGCGCAGATTCTTTCAATTCGATAACCAGGTAGACATCGTCTCCGCGAAATTCTGCCACACTGATACTCAAATCTGCAAACAGTTTTTGCTTCCACAATTTGCGAACCGCTTCTGTAATCTCGTCACCCGGAATCATGATTTCCTGACCTTCCTGCAAACCGCTGAAAAGTTTGATGGCTTGCACGTCGCTATAAACAGCGCCCGAAACAGTGATTCCTGCAATGCGGAATTTGCGGGGATTGGCATAGTCTACTCCGTTGCCAAGCAAAGTTTGTCCGAAAGCAGATTGATGCATCGAGATAAGCGATAACATCGATGCTACAACGAAGACCAGGGTCTTCATGCTAAAACAGGAGAAATGGTGTTTATTCTTCTTCATTATGATTGGCTGACTTTCTCCTCAGCTCCGGTGTGTTCGTTGTTTGGGTTGGTGTCTGATCTCGAGATTTGCTCGGATGTTTGTCCGAAGCGTCTTTCGCGGCCCTGGTAATTCAGGATCGCCTGGTAAAAATCTTCTTCTCTGAAATCAGGCCAGAGCGTATCGGTAAAGTATAGCTCTGCATAAGCGATTTGCCATAGTAAAAAGTTACTAACGCGCTTTTCGCCACTTGTTCTTATTAGTAATTCAGGATCTGGAAAATGACGCGTATTGAGGTGTGCGCTTATCAGATCGCTGTCAATTAATTCTTCTTTGATGCCACTGCGCATAATTTCACGAATGGCATTTACCATTTCCCAGCGCGCACTGTAGCTCAAGGCCAAAATGAGATTGACACTTTTGTTGTTTTGCGTTAATTCCATGCCACGCAACAATTCTGCGCGGCAATTTCCGGGTAAATTGTCGATGTCGCCAATGGCATGCATGCGCACACCGTTTTTATTCAACTCGTCCATTTCGCTCACGATGGTGTGCACCAACAGATTCATCAATGCTTCCACTTCTTCTTTGGGCCGATTCCAGTTTTCGGTAGAAAATGCGTAGAGTGTGAGGTATTTTACTCCGCTATTGGCCGCTGCTTTGAGGGTCGCGCGTACAGCTTCGACGCCGTTGAAATGCCCGTAGATGCGCTCCCGGCCGTGGCTTTTGGCCCATCTGCCATTGCCATCCATGATCACGGCAACGTGCTGTGGCACATTTTCGGGATCAATTAGATTCAAGAGGCTAGATGAGGGATTCACTTTATCTTAGGGGTCGAAAATTTGAGCCGCGAATGTAAAACGGGATTGGCGAAGATTTTTTCCAGAGTTTTAATGCTGTAATTGGCTGTAAAACAACACAATGAAGAATTGTGTTCCGTTTACGCGGTCTACATAACTGGAAAAAGCGGAAAATATTCTGCCAGAATGGCGAATTATCAGATCATCAATTTATTTACCCCAGCAGGTTGTGGCTTTTTTGTCGATGCGAATATGCAGAGCTACCTGGCTGAAGAAGTAAAAATCCCGGCGACCAGGGTCTCCACGTTGCAAACCACCGTTGTGGTTGCCATCCGGATCGGCAATTTCGCGATTTATACTGCGGTCGCTTAACGCAGCAGCGAGCGGACCACTTTCATCTTCGAGCAATTCGGGACTTACGTATTTCCCGGAAATATCGTCGAAGTAATCGGTCCAGGTTTTGCGCACTCCCCATTCTACGGAAAATCCGAAAATGGCCCAGATATTCATTTTAAAGCCTACCCCGAAAGGCACACTCATCAAACTTGTCTTGTATTTTTCAGCGCCATACATGGTTCCCTGGCCTTCTGTGCCGAGGGGTTGTAATTCGTACCAGGTGCCTTTGTAATTGGCTTGAGGGCGCATGTTGAAATAGGCAATACCACCAAAAAGATAAGGTGTCATGCGGTATCCCTTATTGCCGAGTTGATACGGAAAAAAATTGAGTTCGAATTGAAGACTACCTTCGATGATCTGATTTCTGAAATGCAGGTTGCGATTGCGAATCCAGGCGTCTTTGCTGTCTTCGTCCCAGGCCTCTACGGTGTGATAAAACATGGCACCACGAATACTCCAACGGCGATCCCAGTTGTTGTGATAACTTAATCCTCCCCCTGCCTTAAGTCGCGTGCCAAAATGACGATAGGGATTTACTTCTCCGAGGTAATAACTTGTTCCGAAATGAAGCCCAATATCCTTGCTCCGCTCAAACTTTTTCGCTTGCGAAAATCCCTGAGTCGAGATAAGTAATACTATGATGAGCCATTTGAGTTTCACTGCGGCAGCTATACGGATTTTAATCGAAAATATTGCTTTAACCCAAAATCCACATCAGAATTCTAATGCAGATTTTGGATTTAATACGCAAAATCAACGGCGAAGTTATGGTGAATCCGATCAGTGTTGGTTTTTCTTAGGCCAACGCTTATTCTCTTTGAAATTCTCGCCCGCCCTGAGGTCAGCGGTGAAACTTTTGCATGCCCAAAGCAGTACAAATGCAGACGATTTATCCAAAATTGTTTGTGAACTACACCCTTAAGCATAAGCCAAACCGGCTCTCACAGGCCTTTCGCATTGTATGCAGTGCCGTGCTCATGGTGTGTGCTGTAGTCTCAAGTCAGGCTCAGACATTTAGTGCAAACAGCACATCCGGCTGCACTCCCATGGGGGTGGTTATCAGCGTCACTTCACCAGCCCCGGGAATGATCAGCAGTTATTTGTGGACCATCACTGCTCCGGATGGATCTGTTCAAACTGCTATTACTTCTACCTACGTGGCTATTCTCGCTCAACCTGGAGGGTATGATGTAAGTCTTACTATCAATGGCAATCAGAATACTACAATCAACAATTATATCACCGTATATGAAGCGCCCACGGCAAATTTCAGCACCAACGATCAGGAAGGCTGTTTTCCTTTGTGTGTTGATTTCAGTGATCTCAGTATAAGTGGAGGGGGAACAATCGTAGAATGGTCATGGGACTTTGGTGATGGTGGAATTTCTACCGAACAAAATCCGACTTATTGTTACGATCAGGTGGGAGACTTTACCCCTATATTTTCTGTTGAAGACGAACACGGCTGTTTTGCAGACTTAAGCATGCCCGGACTCATACACGTCGTTGCGGATTTTCCAAACGCACAATTTTCTTCCAGCACACAACTGGATTGCAATCCTCCGGTCGATGTTACATTTACAAATACGTCAACGGGTGTTTCCAATCTCACCTCATCGTGGGATTTTGGCGATGGCGGAACACAAACAATCAATGGCACTGCTCCGGCCAACTATGATTTCACCAACACAGGAACGTTTGATGTTTGCCTCACCGTTTCAGATGAAATTGGGTGTGAGGATCAAATGTGTTTGCCGGTTACAATATTCGATACACCCCAAGCCAATTTTACAACGAGTATAACACAGGCCTGCGAGGGTCAGAGTATTGCTTTCACCAATACGTCTACACCAACTCCTCCTACAGTGCAATGGGATTTTAATGGTGATGGTATTACAGATTCAAATAATCTGAATGCGACTTTTAGCTTTACCAATTCGGGCACCTACAATCCATCGCTAACAATTACCTATAGCACTGGTTGTACAAGCACCGTCAGCGGATTGTATTCCATTGAAGTAATCGATGGCGTGAATGTGAATTTTTCTGCGGATGCTGTTTCGTCTTGTTTATTGCCTTTCACCGTAAACTTTACCAATCTCAGTGTTGGCAGCGGTGCTATTACGTATGAATGGTATATCAATAACGTGCTTGTTTCAAATACAGACGACTACACACACACGTTTGCTGCATACGGTATTTATGATATCAAACTTGTTTCTACAAACGAAGCCGGGTGTCACAATCAGCTTATCATGAATGACTACATTGTAGTGCAGGAACCGATTGTGGATTTTGATAACCCTTCAAGTGTTTGCACAAATGAACTTGTTCCGATATTCAATGTACTCGTCACTACTGTTGATCCTGTAGCATTTTACTACTGGGATTTTAATGGAGATGGCAATACCGATGCCGAAGGACTTGCTCCGGATTATATGTACACCGGTCCAGGACAATACAATATTACACTTACCATTGAAACGGTGAGTGGATGCACAGCGTCTTATACAAACTCACAAACGATCAACGTACTCACAGAGGTAAGCACCAATTTTACTTCATCAACTAACATCACCTGCGCGGGTGAGCCCGTAGAATTTTGTATTGAAGACCAACCGGGCAATACGTTTTCCTGGAATTTCTTCGATGGATCGGGATGGGTGATTATGCCTCTGGATGAATCTTGCCTTTTTCATGATTACACAGACACCGGATATTTTGATCTTACCGTGACTGTTTTTAATGGTGCTTGCAACATCACTCAGACCATTGAAAATTATATTTATGTTTCACCACCCGTGGCATTGTTTGAGTATTCTGTTGATTGCAACAACCTTTTGGCAGTTGAGTTTTCGAATACGAGTATTGAAGCCGACAGCGTTGTTTGGGACTTTGGTGACGGAACTGCTCTTGTTTCCGATACCGGCACTCCCACACACATTTATGCGGCTTCCGGCGAATACACCGTAACCATAACTGCTTACAACGACCAACTCGGTTGCCCCGACGAACAATCTACACAGGTATTTGTGCAGGCCCCTGACCCTTCGCTCATTTTTGATCCACCCAATGGATGTCCGCCACTGAATGTTGGCATTGCGAATGCAAGTTTTAATACCAACTGGCAGGTTGAAATTAGCAATGGCGATGTGATTACGGCCAATTGGCTTGAGGCACAGCAGTTCTGGCAGGTTTCGTATGTGCATGATGGCATAACAGATGCATTTAGTATACCGGGTATTGACGCGAATTTTTGGCCAACCATGGTGTTGGAAGAAGGAGGATACCACGACGTAACCGTTACTGTAACCAATTCCAACGGGTGCGAGTCTTCTGTTTTTTATGATGATGCCATTCAGGTTACATCCAATCCGGATTTTGCAGCCTTCTCTACAAACAATCTGAATCTTTGCGAAGAGGTGAGTATTTCGTTTGAACCCGTGTTGCCCGATTTGCAAAATTTTCAATGGGTTTTCAGTGATGGCTCGATCAGCACAGATGAGAATCCACTTCATATTTTTAATCCGCCCTTCAATTACAATCTTCCACTAAGTGCAACACTTACAGCAACAGATTCGCTTGGCTGCGTGTCAACAGTGACCCAGCAATTAAACGTTTCATTGCCGCCTACTCTTGATTTTATTGTCTTGAATGATCCAAGCTGTGAAGGCGACGAAGTGCAATTCATAAACGAATCCACTGGCCCGGCAGGCACAACCTATAGTTGGAATTTCGGTGATCCAGGAAGCTCCGATAATACAAGCGCTGTTTTTGATCCGGTTCACATCTATGCAAACAACGGCACCTACGAAGTTTGCCTAACTGGCGACAATGGAGCGGGATGTGTGTTATCGTATTGCAATCCCGAAGGCGTTCATATTGTTAGCCCGGAAGTTACTTTCGACTATACTTCCAATATCAATAACTGTCTATTTGGAGTTCAATTTGAAAATACAACAGCGGGCACAATTATCCAGTCGCAATGGGATTTTGGTGATGCTCAAACGGGTTTTGGCACCAATGTATATCACACCTATCCAATCGGTGTTTACGATGTTACCCTTACTGTGATTAATCAATATGGATGTCAGGGAAGTTTGTTTGTTCCCGATATTCTCAACTATGGAAATCAGGTTGGGCCATTCACGCAGGTGCTCGACTCAGCCAATTGCGCCCCATTTGATGTGGATTTTTCAGCATTCAATCCAAACGATACTTATTTCTCCTATTTCTGGGATTTTAATGATGGGTCGGGAGATCCAACAAATGTTACTGAGACTCAACACACCTATTTGCAACCGGGCACTTATTGTCCTTCGCTTATTATGACAGATCCAAACGGCTGCAATGTGTTGATTGCTTGCCAGGAACCAATTGTGGTCGACGAATTTGTTTTGGCTTATCAAAGTTCAGATTACCTGTGTGATGGAGATACACTTCATCTTTTTGTTGAGAATGGTGAAGCGTATTTCTGGGATGATATGTCGCAGATTACCCAGGGAGCACTGCCAAATGAATTCTTCTTGCATCCTGATGATGATACACAGTTTTTGCTTACAGGTACTTATGCTGACTGTGTGAGAACGGACACCATTTTCATCGAAGTAAAGGATCTTCCTGTTGTAACATTGAATATGCCAGACTCTTATTGTTTTGGTGATACCATTGTTGAGCTTAACGCTGGTTTGCCTTCGGATCCTGCGGGCACGTATTATCTGGATGGCATCGAAACAAGTGTCTTTGATCCGGGTATGACACCTGAGACAATTTATGAAATTACCTATCAGTATACCGATACATTTTTATGTGTGAACTCTACTTCACTGGATATTTACCTGCATGCATTGCCTGTAATTAACTTTCCCGATTTTGAGGGATTTTGCGAAGATCATGACACAGTGGATGTAAATACAGCAAGCCCTGTTGGAGGCTATTATACATGGCTAACAGATACCATTGATAGTTTTGATCCCGCAATAGGTGAGGGCAGTTATACCATCGAATACCATTACACCGATCCATTTGGTTGTTCCAATAATGAGGATGCCGAACTTGAAATTCATCCTCTGCCGGATGGATTAATTGAATTTACAGATGTGTGTCAGGATGTAGGATTTGAAGTGGATAATCAAAGCACAATTCCGTCGGGAACAATTGCAGAAGTGCAATGGGATTTTGGACCGGGTGGTACAGACTCACAATTTGATAATCTTCCCGTTTATTTCCCGGTTATTGGCAGTTATCCATTTTCTGCGACACTTATAAGCGATCAGAATTGTATCACCATTGTGGATTCGGTTGTGAACGTATGGGCAGTTCCTGTCGTTCAATTTACTCCCGATGAAGCATGCCAGTTTGCAGAACAATTGTTTGTAGATCAAAGCACGATTCAGCAGGATACACTTGTTGGCTGGATATGGAATGTCGAAGGCCAAACGATAAGCAGTCCTGATTCTTTATTGTATAGTTTTCAGACATGGGGAAATCTCGATGTTGCTCTTACCCCGGTGAGCAATCATGGATGTGACGACACATTGATTGTTAGTGTCAATGTGCATCCAGCGCCCGTTGTAGAATTAATATTCGAAGACGGTTGTCTTGGAATTGAAAGTTTTTTTCATGCCAATACTTCGGTGCCTATTGGTGGAATTGTAGATGAAGAATGGCAGTTTGGAGACAATCATCCAAACGAATTCGATGCTGATGCCGACAATTTGTATGATTCTACAGGAGTCTATTACCTTGTTTTTACCGCATCCACAAATCTTGGATGCACAACGGTCGTCAATGATTCGATTCATATTTATGGTATTCCCGAAATTGACTTTATTGTTGATCCGGATGCCGTTTGTTCGAATGCACCTTTTTCAATTTTGGATTTAAGTTCAGTGGAAGCACCAAGTGAAATTGACCAATGGCACTGGGTTTTGGATGGTGACACCATCAGCACATCGCAGTCCGACAATATTATCTGGCCTTCACCCGGTACCTATGACATGTACCTTCAGGTCATTTCCAATCACGGTTGTTCTGCAGATTCGCTTTACCCCAATGCCATCACCGTGTATCCTTCGCCAATAGCGGGTTTTGAAACGCCAGACCAGGCGAGCATGTTCAATCCGATTGTCGAGATTACCAATACGTCGAGTGAAGATGTGGTTTCATGGTACTACGACTTTGGTGACGGAAATAGTGCCAGTTTTCCGGAAGG
>JBJXFC010000035.1:0-56385 GCA_046153915.1 Flavobacteriales bacterium | reverse complement strand
ACCCATTGATTCATGCCTTCACACGCATCGTTGATTTCCTTTTGAAGTGCGATAGCTTCAGGATCGTTTTCTACATCCACTCCATCTTCCCATTTATCAATAATGATGGCGGCCTTTTGTTTGAGATCGGCACTTCGCAGCAACATGTCTTCCGGAATGTCCATCATGGCAATTCCCGCCTTCCATAATGTTGGAAATTCTTCATGGAATAAATCGACCTGAGCACTTGTCTCGAGGATATGCACTGGGCCGTCGCTTGCTCCGGCGCCATAACTTACTGTTACTTCCCATGGCACGGGGATCAGCACAACATCGGCTTCTTCACATGTAAAAGGCAGGCCATATATATTGGAATCTTTTAAGCCTGCATTGTTCGGATTAAACTGCAGGATTTTTTCATCTTTTGTCATGGCGCAAATATGAAGAAGAATATAGTTTCATCTCAAATAGAAAACCCTCCGGAATTCCGGAGGGCTTTGGTGATGAAGTTTATTTTCAAGCAATCCTTCCATCATCAATTATTTACAATGGTCACTCTTTCTGTATACACTGCTCCGTCCACAACTACTTTAAGTGTGTAAGAGCCGCTTCCCATATCATTGGTGTTTAACTGCCAGTCGTATAAAGTATTCGATTCTGCCATTCCATTCATTAGAATCTTTGTTTCCTTTCCAGTTACATCAAAAAGTCTTGCATTCACTTCACCGGTTTCGGGAATACTTAATTGAATTCGCAAAGTTCCACCAGAAGAAGGATTTGGGAATGTATTTAAGAATACCGTAGGCGGCAGATATCGTTTTACTTCTACTTGTTGCGAATAGCTTGTTGTATTGCCACAATCATCTTCAACCGTCCAGGTCCGGGTTAGAATGTATGGACAGAATGCTTGTGATTGTGTTTCAGAGAAAAGTACAACCAGGTTTTCAGCACAGTTGTCTGTGGCATATAAAGCAGGCAACTGAAGTGGAAGTTCTGAACATTGTATTATAGTGTCCATAGGTAAATTGTATAAAACCGGTGGAATGGTATCGATAATGTCGATCAACTGTACAGCAATAGTTGTATTTCCACAATTATCCACTGCTTCAAAGGTGCGTTGAATGGTTCCATAACACGCTCCCGAGAACAAAAGTTCTTCGACCACTGTAACTTCAACTTCATCATCGCAATTGTCAATTGCAGGCAGAATGTATTCATCCAGCTGATCGCAAGAAATTTGCACAAATACATCGAACGGTAAGAACTCCGGATCGGTGTTATCGGCAATTGTCAATACTTGTGTGGCTATGGCCGCATTGCCGCAATCATCTATAGCTGTCCAGATTCTTTTTATCTGAACCTGGCATCCACCGCCGGTTATCGATTCACTAAATGTATATTCCAGATCCTCATCGCAATTGTCCGTTGCAACAAGCTCGAAAGGTACAGGAATATTGTCGCATGAAACCGTTATATCGCCCGGAATTTCTTCAAATACGGGTGCTGTTTCATCTATCACCATGATAATTTGAATCGCATAAGATTCATTGCCACAATTGTCTTCCGCGACGTATGTTCGGTTGATTTGATAACCACATTCGAGCGCAATGACGTCATCATACACATTCATGGAAACCATATCATCGCAATTATCAGTCGCGGTAACATCCATCGAAAATGCCGGAATTTCCTGATCGCATTCGAGTGTTAGATCATCTGGAATATTTTGAAGCACTGGTGCAATATCATCCATTACAAGAATCTCCTGTGTTGCAACCGTGCTATTTCCGCAAGCGTCTGTGGCTGTCCATGTTCTCGTAATCAGCATTGGACAGTAAGACTCCATGATTTCATTCGTGGTAATTTCAACCTGACTACAAAAATCTTCAGCAAAAACGATTGGCCATGCCGGAATTTCGCCGCAGTTAACGGTCACATTCGCTGGTACATTCAAAATGTTTGGTTGTGTAAAATCAGTGACCATTATAATTTGGGTATCCGAAAATGAATTGCCACATGCATCCGTTGCAATCCAGGTTCGTGCAATTTCATAACCGCATACCGTGAAATTACTTTCTGACTGGATAAATTCAAGAGATACCTCCCCTGAACAATCATCCTGGGCGATGAGATCTGGTGCCTGCGGAATGTCTGAACAATCAACAGTGATGTCATCCGGTGCCGCGAAAATCGGCGGAGTTGTATCTATCAAAGTGATGTATTGAATGGCCGTCGTTTCAATTCCACAATCGTCCACTGCTATCCATGTGCGTGTAATTACAATTGGGCAGCCCACTCCGGTTTCTTCTGAAAAATAAACATCGGGTTGCAAATCACAATTGTCTGAAGCACTAACTGTAGAAACGGGAGGAACAGCTGTACATACCGCAATCATATTCTCTGGAACACCTGACAGAACAGGGCCCGTGGAGTCTGTGATTGCGATGGAATGTGTTGCCTGAACAGAGTTGCCGCAGTTATCTGTTGCTGTCCACGTTCTGGTTACAACCATTGCACAACCAACCTGAGACGTATCCGAAAAAAGAGCAATATTCAGCTGCGTGTCACAATTATCAGTGAACACCGGGACCCAAGCCGGAACAATGTCTGTGCATTCATAAGTTGCATCTTCGGGAATGTATATTGCCTGTGGAGCAATAATATCGGCCACAGTAATGTGTTGTTCTGCAGTAGAAGAATTACCGCAATCATCTGTTGCTGTCCATGTGCGTATCAGCATGAAACCACAAGGCAAATTTTCAGTAGATTCAATCATACTAACCTCAACTTGTTCATCGCACAAGTCCGTTGCGCTTAATTCCTGCGCCGGTGGAATATCGCCACAAGCCACTACCACATCTGCGGGAACATCCAAAAGTGTTGGTGGCAGATTGTCTATGACATGAATAATCTGGAAGACTTCTGCTGCATTTCCACAATTGTCTGTTGCGATCCAGGTTCGCTCAATGGTGTATCCGCAATTGCTCTGATTGCTGATTCCCGTGAAATACTGAACTGATAATTCGTCATCGCATGCATCGCCAAAAACAACTTCGGAATCGGGTGGTGATTGGTTGCAGGTGATTGTCATTTCTTCAGCATTGGAAGAAACCACGAATGGATTTTGAGTGTCCGAAACGGATATTATCTGAGATGCTGACGATTCGTTTCCGCAATCATCCGTTGCCGTCCAGGTGCGCACTATATCATAACCGCAATATCCGATATTGGTAAAAGCTTCGCCAAATTGTACTTCAATTGTTGGATCACAATTATCGGTAAATCCAACTTCGGCAGGAAGAGGAATGGCATCACATTCTACACTTGTGTCTGAAGGAATGCCTATTAACTGAGGTGGCGTATGATCTTGGATATATATAATCTGAGTTGCTGATGTTTCGTTTCCGCAATCGTCTGTGGTGTGCCATGTTCGTGTCATTATGTGACCGCATCCATCTTCGTTAGTTTCAACTTGCAGAGATACAATTGGCTCGCCTCCGCAGTTGTCGACAGCAAAAACCACTGCATCTTGCACAGGCTCATCGCAATCGATGGATGCATTTTCCGGCACACCATATAAAATGGGAGCCGAGTTATCTATCACATCGATTTCCTGAATTACCGATGCAGTCATTCCACAAGGATTTGTTGCAGTCCATGTTCGAATGTATTTCCCCTGGCAATTATCACTCTCAAACACCTCCAGAAATTCAACATCCAGATTTCCATTCAAAGGGTCGATGAATTGAACAAAAGGAATGACAGGCAATGGATCTCCGCATTCAATTGTTGAGTTCAGCGGAGCGTCGCCAAGCAGTTGAGGCTGTGGACAAGAAACAATACCAGCATCGAGATCCGGGTAATTTTCATTGGAACCTAAAGTTACGCAAGCTGTTTGACCAGAACCCAATGAAGCATCCGAATCAATTGTTTCATCAATTCCGGAATTGGTTGAAGTGAAAAAGTATCCTTCGGGCAAGTTGCTGAAAACAATGTTGTAAGCATTTCCCGGAATTAGATTTTCGAATAAATAATATCCATTTTCATCGGTCTGTTGTGTTGAAATTAATTCACCTCCGCATTGATAAAGTGAGACATTGATTTCTGATGCGCCTGATTCATTGGCGTCCTGAATGCCATCCCAATCCGTATCATACCAGACAAAATTGCCCAGCGATGCCACGCAGGAAGGAGAAGTTATAGTAAGTGTAAGTGTTTGAGAACAACCTCCGCTTGTAACAACGCATGTATAAATACCCGAACACAGCCCACTAACAGATGCAGATGTACTTCCCGTGCTCCAGGCATAGGAATAAGATTCGGTTCCGCCAATAGCATTCACTGTTGCCGCTCCGGAACATTGGTTTTCGCAATCCGGTTGAACAACGTTTGAAAGTGACACACTGAACTCAATGCCATCCGCACAATTGTTGATGTCAAAATTGTAGTCACCATGATCATTCAAAGGAGTGCTATTGTATGATCCAACAAGATTTACCCAGGCGCTGAAACCTGTGCCTTCGCTCTGCAAACTGGCCTTTTCACCATACTGTGCGCCGTAACGCAAATCTTCAGGTCGATGTGTTACCGTCAAATTTAATCCTGCTAAACCTTCAATCCCGACAATGGAATGCGGTTTGGATTCATCGAGTTCATAATAATCCCAATTGAGGTATTCGTTGGTGATAGTGATTGTTGTGCCTGCGTCAACTTTTGCTTCCCTGAATCCACTTGGTGCAGTTGGGTGTGGTATAGCACTCCATGCATCCCAATTGCGCTGTAACTTATACCAAGTTACGAAGGTGAATTTTTTAGTTGCGTTGGATGCGTTGCGAACAGTTCCTTCCACTTTTAACGTTCCATCTGAGTACTTTGTTAAAAGGCATGTAGAAGACGGAATAAAATTGTTGTTGCTGCATCCGATTGCACTTGCCAGGCTTCCATTAAACCAAACTGCATGGCCGGCATCCGCTTGTGAAATTTCACAAACAGAAACACTATTGACACATGGAATTTCATCTTCAATGGTAAATGTTATTTCTTCAGTATTGCAAGGAATGCCCACGGCACCATCCTGACTAAATACCTCCGCTAGAATGGTATAAGTTCCCAGTCCCAGATTGATGGGATTGTTATCACCTCCGAAACTCCGAAACGGATAGACGTTTTCTGTATTTGTTTGTGAAATCGCACCAGACCATGTGAACTTCACACTTTCACTTTCATCACCGAGGAGCAATGCTTCGACATTCCAATTGGAAGGAAACTCGTCAATATCATATGTTGCACCATCATTCAGAATAAAGGCAGGTGCCGAAGCATCTGTGTTGTTGACCACCAGTTGATGAATGGCGGCATTGCACGTGAGAGAGCAATAGCCCGGATAGGCGGCGGCATAGTTTTGCTGCACTTCCGTTTCATCCAATTCCTGATTATACAAAGCCACAAGATACATGCGACCTAACCATGAACGGTCCATAGTCATCTCATTGCCCAGGGCAAATAACATCGTTGAAGACCAATTTGTAAAACCACCACTTCGGTTGCCTGTTGCAATGAGGTCGCCATTGAGATACATTTTCTCAACACCACTGCTCGTCATGGTATAGACAATATGCTGAGCAAAATCATCACGCACAGCATTCGACGGAGAATTCAAATTTGGAAGGCCATTGTTGTCGCCACTCCCGTTATTTGTTCTCAATCGCATCAGGTATCTATCATTGTTTTGCCCCAGCATAAAATTGCGTTGTGAAGTTGAAGATGACATCGTAGCAATTCTGGCTGGTCCTCCCTGCGCATCACTCTCTGGCTTGATCCACGCCTCAAACGTAAAGGCATTTGCACCCTGCAACGCGTCGAATAGTTTGGTAGCAGCAGTCGGAGTTTTAATGATTGTAGGTGAATGAATACTCAATCCCGAATTGGGCAACCAGGTAATGTTGCCCGGATTTTCGATTTGCAGATTCATAGGAGATCCAACACCGGAAATGTCCTCAACAATATTACCAGCTCCGGTTTCAAAACTGTAAAGAGAAATCAATCCACTGGAAACGCGGTTCTCAAGCGCAGGAGAACCCGCATAGTTTTGACAAGGATCGCATCCGCCTGCGACCTGTATGGTCACTTCGTTGCTTTCACCATCCCAGGCTGAACACCCTGAACGTCTCGAACAACGTCGGTAAATTGTGGTCTCGCAAATGGACGTAGGGTCAAAACAATCATTGGAACCCTCATATACCGTAAACCAATTCCAACCGGAAGTTGCGTTTTTGGCAAGCCAAAGAAATTGGATATCGCCGCTCCCTCCGGAAGGTGAAACGGTATTGTAAATAAGTGCAGGGTCAAACGGGCCGATGCCAGATTGGTCGCAGCAAATCTCTCCGCCCCAAGTAATATTGTTGCATTGCGCATTTGTATTTATGGTGATAAGTGTAGAACAACACCATAAGATCGTCGCTAAAGTTATATAGCGAATCGAAGACATGCAGCAAGCCATACGTTCAAAGTAAAGCTTTGTCATATTCAGTCAGGTTAGTTATAAAAATGGCGTTTGTTCATTCACGAATTGGTTAGTATTCGTGCCATAAACAAGTTGGCCTATGTAGTGCACTTTCAGATGAATTGTGGTTCATCCAAAAGCCTGTTTAAAGTTCAATTCGCAACGATCATTGAAAGCATAGCATTTCATGGATCGCGTTGCAACCTGATTGAGTTAAAGAAAATGAGGTTAAGCTATTTGATAGCGCGGATGGCTTCGTGCGGATTGGAATGACCAAAAACGTAGTTTCCTGCAACGAGCACATCTGCTCCCGCTTCAACGAGTTTATGGGCATTCAACTGATTCACACCACCATCCACTTCAATTAAAAAATTTACACCTGCCTTGGTTTTCATGTCCTTGAGGCGTGCTATTTTTGAGTACGTATTTTCAATAAAAGATTGTCCACCAAAGCCGGGATTTACGCTCATGACCAGCACCAGATCAAGGTCGGGCAGCATGTCCCGAAGCAAATCGACAGATGTATGTGGATTTAACGCAACACCCGCTTTCATTCCTTCCTGACGAATAGACTGCACGGTTCGGTGCAGGTGTGTGCATGCTTCATAATGCACAGTGAGTACCTCAGCACCGGCATCTTTAAACGCTTTGATATAGCGATCAGGTTCTACAATCATGAGGTGGACATCCAGCGGTTTTGTAGCATATTTAGCTATGCTCTTTACGACTGGCATTCCAAATGAAATATTGGGAACAAAAACACCATCCATCACGTCGACATGAAACCAATCGGCATCAGATTGATTGATCATTTGAATGTCGCGCTCCAGATTCGCAAAATCTGCAGATAGAACACTAGGGGCAATGAGGTGACCCATAAGAATCAGTGGAATATAAAAGTTAGGTCGCAAAGAAAAGGTTTTTAGTCCTGTTTATCTTTTACTTTGGCGAAGACTTATTAGTTACATATAAACGATAGAATACGTGAAAACAATTGGTATAACAGGAGGAATTGGCAGCGGAAAATCCACCGTCTGCAGGGTTTTCCAATCTCTTGGCGTACCCGTTTTTGATTCCGATTACCATGCCAGGAAAGTGTACGAAGAGTTTCCAGAGACCCTGGCGAAATTGAGGTCTCGATACGGCGAAAGTATAATTCGGGATGGTAAACTTGATCGCGTCAAACTCGCCTCCATTGTTTTTGCATCTGAAGAGGAACTTGCGGCTTTAAATAAACTCATACACCCCTATGTGAAAATTCAATTTGAGAACTGGCGCGCAAGACAGGTTTCTCTTTATGTTCTTCGAGAGGCAGCAATTCTATTTGAAAGTGGTTCGCATACTGATTGCAGCCAGATTATATTGGTCACCGCTCCATTGGATTTGCGCATTCAGCGCACTATGCAGCGTGATCAGATGGATGAAAACCAAGTGAAAGAGCGAATAAGCAGACAATGGAGTGATGACAAAAAACGCGCATTGTCGGATTTCGAAATAATCAATGACGACCAAAAAGCCATACTGCCTCAAATTCTTTCAATACACGAACGTCTTCTCAGGGGCTGAATTTGCTTAGTGCCGCTGATACTTTATTGGAAAAGAACGCATTCATCTGAAGTAAAAGATCCTGTTCAGAAAGCAACAGATCCGGAGCAGGTTTTTTCAAAGTTGACAGATCCACCTCATGATTCTTATAACCTGTTGGCGACATTAGACTGAACTTCTTCTGAATTTCATAATCGAATTTTAATCCATCATCTTGTTTCGAAAAGGTAATAACATCAGAAATGAAAAGTTTACCTGTTTCGGCATCTATGAGTTGATACTTAAAAGTTGCCTCCAACTTTCGTTTTGAGGTAATTTCATAACAATTCACTTTATCAGAATAGATCGACAACTTATTGGCGCAATCACAGGACTGACGTACCTCAGGAGTTACTTCACTTCTGTAATAAACCAGTTCGCCGCTGAGAATAAATTGGGCTCGCTTTAGTTTTCCTGCCGAACTGCTGGATTCAGAATCAAACTCCGGGGAAAGTGTTTCTTGCTGTTCCTGAATAACCACATCCAGATTTTCGCGCTCCAACAATTCCAGGTATGGATTTCTTGAATTCAGCAATTCGCCTTTGATAGTTGCACCAAGTGCCTTTTCTACATTGTCTGGTGCTTCCTTGTTATCCTTGATCTTATAAGCCACCGCGAAACTTCCCTTTTTGAGGCATTCAGCGCGCATGGCAGAAGCATCCTTGTAACCTGCATCTATCAGACAGACCTCATCGAAGTAGACGTGGGCTTCGCGCCACATTTCCAATTCCATCGCTCTTTTTCCTGCATTGTAATTGGGCAGAACTTCACACATTAAATCGAGGTATTGCGCTTTTTGATTTCGCCGATCTATGGATAAAATTTTCCGGATGAGGTTTTGGCCTTTCTCATATTCTTCTTTCAAAACGGCAGATTCGGCCTCTTCATACAAAGATTCGATGTATTTGGATTTGCAAGCCTGGTAGTTCTCCATGGCACTTGGCGGTGATTTTAATTCCAACGACACTTGCTGATTCTGATAGGCAAATGCGTCCTCATAGGCCGACAGGGCGACTTCATAATTTTCGACCATGCACGACATTTGAGCCGATTGAAATTTACCATCGAGAATGCCTTGCGACATTCTTTTCATTCCAACAAGACCTTCAGTGCGGTTGAAGTTATAGTAAGCCTGTGTGTATTTTTCAAGTGCTTCTGATCTCAATCCTCCTGTTTCCAGAGTTTGGCCTTCTTTCATTAATTTTTTGCCTTCATTGCAAGATGCCAGGAACAGGATTCCTGAAATGAGAAGGAGCAGTTGGTGGAATAAAGGTCTTTTCATGCCCGTGAATTTTCAGGACAAAGTTGCAAGGCTCGGGCCAATTCTGTCCGAATCCAGAAAAAATCTTCAAATTTGGAGGATTAACGCCTGTTTCCGGTGTACTTCAAAATGAGATAAATGAGCTGCGTCACTGCTGCAAGGGCCGAAACCAGATAGGTCATTGCTGCCCATTTCAGGGCATCCCGAGCTTCTTCATACTCCTGTCCAACAGCGGTGTTGGTAGACTTGATCCACACCAAAGCGCGACGACTGGCATCAAACTCGACAGGTAAAGTTACGAGCGTAAATAATGTAATGACCGCCTGCGCTGCAATTGCTATGAGCAACAAACCCGGCACACGACTAAGAAGAAGAACACCAAACATCAGAATAAATGGCATTACTGTTCCGGCGATATTGACAACTGGCACCAATTTGGCTCTAAGACCAAGCATGGCGTAGGCCGTTGCGTGTTGTACTGCGTGTCCGCATTCATGAGCCGCCACCGCTGCGCTGGCTGTGCTTCGGCCGTGATACACATCGTGGCTCAGATTCACTGTTTTGTTGGCTGGGTTGTAATGATCTGTTAATTGACCTGCAACACTAATCACTTTGACGTCAAAAATCATATTGTCCCTTAGCATGCGCTCGGCCACTTCGCGCCCGCTCAATCCGTTGAGCAAAGTTGTTTTTGAATACCTGGCAAATTTGCTTTTTAGTTGACGTTGCACCAACCAACCAATGCCTGCGAAGATCAAACCAATGATCCACATTCCCATATGCGCGTGACCTATCATGTTTATTTAAAGTGTAGACAAAGATATATTCATTAAAAAGGGATTGGTATTGATGCACGTCATAGCAATAGTTAAGAATTCAAAATTGAACATTCACAAATAGAAAAAACCACCCGAAAGTGGTTTCTTCCATTAACCAAAAAACCATGAAACAAAAAACAATCTACTTCTTCGTTGTTCCTACATAAATAAGCGCTGCACCAGACAGCGCAACATCCTTAAGCAAGTTACTGACTGCAACAGGGCTGCCGGAAACGGCGGGCAGGTGTATCAGCAAAGCATAAAGTATCATCAATGCGGCCAGGATGAGACCGGCATAAAAATCGTATTTTTTGAGGATGATTGAACCTGCACAAATCAATTCTATTGCGCCGGTCAGATATACGTACAACTCGCTTCCTCCGGGCAATTCTTCCGGAACCATGCCTGACAACACTTCAGCTTCGATCATATGACTTATGCCGAAAATCAAGAAAGGCAATGCAAAAAGAATACGGGCTATGTGTGTGGTAAGTATCTGCAATGGCTAAGGTTTCAACGCAACCAAATAAATGTGTTTCTTGCAACTCACAACACACTTCAACCAGAGATTTCAACTCTATCCTGTTGAATGTGACAGAGTTCTATTCACCACATCGTGCTGAAAACTGCGTGCGAATGCAAACGCAAAAGAAAATTCATACATGATATTCGCTCCGGTTCAATTATTAAAACTTGCTAAACTTTTATGCCAAACAAAAGAAGAAGGATGCTGCTTCTTGCGGTTACCATTGTCTCTATGTATCTATTGATGCATTGAAGGGATTTGTACAACTCTGACCTATTCGAATTCACTCATTTTACACTTCAATTCAGCCACGGAATATCCGGTAGCTAACCCCTTTATTCGCAGAAATGAGCAATTTCAAAGAGAATTTCAAAAAGTATCTACCTTGGTTTGTCGATGCCTGGTATTACATTATGATGATTGTTTTGTTTATTGTCCTTGCTATCATTTTTCTCTGATGCTTCTTCCATTTTTCAGAGTTGAAAAATCGGAATAAGCCTAGTTGGAGAAGCACAGGAAAACCTTTCATTTGCTGCATGCCAATCCGCCGAATTTGCTCCTTACTCTTTGCCTTCTGTCTGGCACAAACTGGCTTTTCGCAGCAGTCATTTATCTCATCGCAGGAAAAAATTCTATCGCTTTCTGAAAACCAATGGTTGTGCCTTGAGCTAAAATCAGTCAATAAAAAGCACTTCGATTGTGCCAATTCATCCAATTCCTGGCGCTATCCTGAAACCGACAGTTTGAAATTCGGTGACCAGCTTATTTTGGTTCCACTAACCGAACGGGAAATTTTCAGAGAATTACTTTTTCCGGATGGGAACTGTGAACGATATCTCGCGCTGATTTCCCTGTGTGATTTGTATTTCCCTCTGTTTCGTAAAAAAACAGAAGAAGTCGGCATTCATTCCGATTACAAATACCTGCCATTGCTTCTTTCGGGGTGCAATCAGGGGTTTAAATCGAACGATCATTCGGGCATCTGGGCCATGGACTACCTGGTATCGCGTAAAATGCATCTGCGCGTTGACACACTCATCGACGAGCGCAATGGAGGAGACTTTACCACAACGGCTGCTCTTAAATACCTTCAGGAACTGAACGGAAAATACAATGGAGACATTGTAAAATGCATTGCTGCTTATCGTCTTGGCATACCAACCATATCCCGACTTTCAACCCCTTCCGGAGATAACACTTTTGATATTTTACCCGAAGACGAACAAAGAAGTATCCAGTTTCTGGCCTACGTGAAATTCATTCTTGAATCCACCCGATCGCAAAATCAACTTCAAAATTACTTTGACATCTTTGCTTTGCATGAAGGTGTAGTGATGGAAAAAGATACCAAACTGGAAGCCCTGAAACAGGTCATAGGGCTTGAAACATCGCAGGCACGCGAGGTAAATCCGGTTTTTATCGGGTCCAAAATTCCAGCTCTTTACCGCAAAGTGCCATTCATGATGCCAACGGCCACGGCGGCAAACTGGAAATTGCAAAAAGATTCGGTTGCCCGATGGCAGCCACCAATCCTGACTACGCTGCCTGATACAGTGACTTCCATTGTTTATCACACTGTGAAAAGAGGTGAATCCCTTGGCAGTATTGCCAGGAAACATCACACCACCGTGCGAAAAATTAAGAACCTCAACAAACTCAAATCCGATAAAATCAGGCAAGGTCAGAAGCTTGTAGTGGCAAGACAAACTCAAACCGCCAGCCCGGAGGTTAAAACCGAATCCATTCCTGTAACGAACGACAAGAACAATTCTGAGATCAAACCCAAAAAGAAAAAATCGGAAGAAAACACCATAACCTACAAGGTCAAAAACGGCGATTCGCTCTGGAAGATCGCCAATAAATACAAAGGTGTAACACCCGATGACATCAAAAGATGGAATAAGTGTGGAGATGATCTGAGGCCCGGCCAAAAACTCATTATTCATCTTTCCAAATAGCCGAATACGGTAAACGACGTATAGTCTTTGCCTTTTTTCGGAAGACATTTGACCACCTCAAATTTAAAGCGATGAAAAACACAATTGCATGCCTGCTAATAGTAGTGTGTGGCCTCAAATTTTCTGCTCAACCAAGTCCGAAGAAAGACCCTTCATCTTTGCTATGGGGATTCGCAGATGCCAATGACAATTGGGTCATTCCAGCTCAGTATTTATCTGCAGATTCATTTCAGAATGGGCTGGCCCGTGTGAGCAATCAATATGAACAGTACGGATTGATAGATGAACAAAATGATGTGATCGTTCCATTGACACACGCTTATGTTGGGCCAGTCATTGATGGTTTGCTGCATGCCCAAGACGCTTCTACTTCACTCTACGGGTATTATTCTTCTACCGGAACTCTGGTTGTACCCTATCAATTTGAAATGGCCAACAATTTCAACTCTGGTCTGGCAGGTGTGCGACTCGACAATATGTGGGGTTTTATCGACAAATCAGGCAAAATGGTGATCACTCCTCAATTCGATGGAATAGTCGACAATTCTGACGATGACTGGATGGGGGATTACAGTTTTGATTTTGATTTGGGCTATAACTTTTCCAGCAATTATTGCATTGTGACAAAAAATGGATTGGACGGCATCATTGATAAGACAGGAAAAGTCATACTCGACTTTACTTTTTCTTCCCTGCAATTAACATATGATGAAAATAGTATCATCGCCGAAAAGTGTGAAGGCGCAAATATAAATTGCAGATTTGGAGTAATAGACATGTCCGGGAAGACCATCGTTAAATTTGAGTACTCGGGAATCGATTACAACAGTGGATTTTACAAATTGTATCAGGGATCGACACAATCCGCATTTTTTGGCACGCAGACAGGTGGCGTAATTGGTTTTGCAAATCAGGATGGAAAAATTATAGTGCCTTGTATGTATGATAATGAAGGCGATCACACCTTCGAAAATATGGGTTACGCATTTACAAATCAACGCTATCGTGGTGCGGGTGTATATGAAGGTATTGTCCTTGTATGCCTGAACAATCTCTGGGGATATCTGGATGCCAATGGCAATGAAATAATTCCATTCCAGTTTGAAGAAGCTTCTGCATTTGCAAGAGACTCTGCTGAAGTTACCCTGAATGGACACAAATTTATCATCAACAAACAAGGGCGTTGCATTCAAAATTGCCCGGATGATTTGTCACTCATGACACCTGAAAAACTAGCGGATCAATCTGGTAACTATGATTACCTGCTCAATACCTTCATGAAGTTTTACATCGATGATTTCACCAACTATGCGGGCGAAGAATTGAATACCAGAAGGATAAATCTTTATGAAGAAAACAAACAAAAACTAGACATGCTTATTGCCCATGGCAACACACAACAAAAAGCCTGGGCAAGACACCTGAAGTTTGCCATTGTCAAAGAAATAAGCACGGCAATTTCAATCAAATCCTGCCAGGATGGATTGGTGTATATGCGTCAGATAAGGCCACTGGCAAGTCAGATTAGCAGCAGTGATTACCCCATCCTATTTGATTATAACGGCAATGAACGTGAGTACCGGTTTGAGGATTTTGATGCGCTTTATTGGAAATACTACACAACGTTGGCTGAGTGCGAATACCTCTCAAAAGATCCTCTAGCCATCGAAGATCTTAAAATAGCCTTGTCGCATGAGACGAATAATTTCAACAAAGCTTTGTTCTATGGATATCTCATTGACTTCAAACAATCGGTGAAACAATACGACATCGAAATGCTTGAATACAGCAATTTGATGCTTGAAAAATATGTTGGCCTAAGCGAAGAAGAAAAGAAAAAACTAAACGATCACAAATTGTGGACCGGCAACCAACCTGCTGCAGTTGAAGCTGCATTTACAAGCAAAACTTCTGAAAGAATTCCCAGTGATTTTTATTTGAAAGCCTATCCTTTCTACGAGCAATTGGGAGAAACGGAGAATTCGCGTTATTTCATGGAAAAACTTTACAAGAGCGGATATGATGACTACACCTTCCTTTGGAATATGGCCGAAACTAAAAAAAGTCAAAGTGACTATGATGAAGCCGGCCAAATAGCAGAAAAACTTTCGATCAAAACTTCCATTGCTGATTGCGCAAATTTGCAGCGCCTGGCAGAATTCTATATGGCAATTGACAAAACAACTGAAGCCAAAGAGATGAAAGCCAAGGCTGATGAATGCACCAAATCTTCGCAAAAAGCTGCTGAAAAAATTGCAAGAGACGAGACGCGTCGATCGAAGCGTAGTTATAGTTCATATGATGTAAATCCCGGTGTCTATTTTGGTGTTGACCTCTTTCCTCTCATGTCTACAGTTAAAGGGCATCGCGACTTTGGATTTTGCATGGATATAGTGGGCCGACGTGCTGCACATGAGTTCTACTACGAAAAAATAAATGTCAACAAAGACCAATTGTTTGATCTATCCAATGGTGAAACCGAAACGGATGGTTATGACGTGAGATGGAGCGGGTACCAGGCTGCATATGCCTTCAAGGGATATATGAACGATGACAGAAATGTGCAGTATTTTGGGGTCAACCTGCGTTATCGCAGCAAGACATTTGAACCAGTAACGTCATTTGTGATGGATGAAACAAACACTATCATCCAAGCTGAAAAATTATACAATCCCACCGAAAAACAAATTGAAATGCTTCTCAATTGGGGGGTAATGACAACACGCAGAGGGATTGCCTGCGATATGTATTTTGGGTTTGGACCGAAGTATTCGATCTTCTCACATAACATCCAAGATTACAAAGCCGAGGATATTTATTCGCACGTAATGCTTGAAAATCGCAAAGAAACACGCTGGGGAATTGGAATGCGCATTGGCCTTACTATCGGATTAAAACTCTAACCGATTATTTGCGGTTGCTGATAATCCAATCGGCAGCTTCAAAAGGAGTTATTTCCCGCGCTGCCATTTTCAGTCGCGCTGCAATGACATGTTGCCGATTGGATTCATTGGCAAAAAACTCTTCATTCAACAATTGATGAAGTGTTTCCATCATCCAGTTTTCGTCCTGAGATTGCCGGTTTTTATGAAATAAACTTCGTTCCTTCATCCATGCTTCAAAAGCGAGAATCATGTTCCAGGTTTCGCCAATTCCCTTATTCTCCAATGCGGAAGTAGTCAAGACGCGCGGTGTCCAGGATGAACTTCGGGGCGGAAAAAGATGCAATGCACTTTGGTAATCGCTTTGTGCCCGGCCGGCCAGGTTCTCATTCGATCCGTCGGCCTTGGTAATGACCATGCCGTCTGCCATCTCCATAATGCCCCGTTTGATGCCTTGCAACTGATCGCCTGCACCCGCCAGCATCAGGAGCAGAAAAAAATCTGTCATCCCATGAACGGCAGTTTCGCTCTGTCCAACACCAACAGTCTCCACCAGAATAACATCGTAACCTGCGGCCTCACACAACACAATACTTTCACGCGTTTTACGGGCAACTCCGCCTAGTGTTGAAGAAGAAGGAGAAGGCCTGATAAACGCGTTTTCATTCATCGAAAGCCGCTCCATGCGGGTCTTGTCACCTAAAATACTTCCTCCGGTAGATGCACTGCTCGGATCAATGGCGAGCACCGCAACCTTTTTATTTTCACCAATCAGAAATTCACCAAACGTGTCGATAAACGTGCTCTTGCCAACTCCCGGTACACCGGTAATTCCAATTCTCAATGAGTTTCCGCTATAGAGCAAACAAGCTTTGAGAATTTGTGAAGCCAACTCGCGATGTGCGCGATTGGTGCTTTCGATGCATGTAATGGCCTGACCCAATGCCACGCGATTTCCTTCCAAAACTCCTGCGATTAAATCTTCGGCAGGCGTGTCTATTCGCTTGTCCCGAATGCGCGTAATGGCATCTTGTTCGGCTTTATTTCGGCTTGTATCACCCATTTTGGAATGTGAGGCGAAAGTAAATGAATCGCCCAATTAACCACACATATAAAGGCTGTTTCGAAAAACCCATTTTCGGGTTACTTTTCGACCATGAATTCTCATGAATTTTATTTTACTCAAAACGCTGCAGATTCTTTCCTGCGCATTATTCAGGACGTGCAGGAAGTGTCGCTTTTGTCTGCAGAAAAAGTGCGTTCCCGGATATTTCACAAACTGCATTTGATCCATCACCATCCCAGCCAGGGGTCTAGACGAATTGAATTACCAAATGTGGAAGGTCACATGCGGCTAGCCACCGTCCTGAATTACAAAATCTATTTCAGATTGGAGGCTCAACGCATAATTGTTATGGAAATGCTGATGGACAAAGAAGCAAAGTCCGTTTAAGTTGTGTTTTTTCTTTAATCTCCAGGTCCCGCTATGATCGCCTATAATCCCAAAGAATGGTTCACATTCATCTTTCGTTTTCATAAAGGCGAAACATTTCGATTGCTTGTACCTTCCATCATTGCAATCTGTCTGTATTCTGCTCTGATCGCCGCGGTGGATAGTGTTTGGCTCCATCTCGACAAGGAAAGCATTGCTTCTAAAATTTCTGTGATGCATAGTCTGCTTGGTTTTGTGATTTCCCTCTTGCTTGTTTTCAGGACGAACACGGCCTATGAACGCTGGTGGGAAGGCCGCAAATTGTGGGGTGGATTGGTAAACTGCTCGCGTAATCTGGCGATCAAAACCCATTCCATTGTAGATGTCAAACACCATGATGTGCTTCACAAATTGATTTGTGCATTTCCTTTTGCACTAAAAAATCACCTCCGCAATGTGGCAGCCATAAGTGAAACTGAACTTGCCGAACTTTTGAATGAAAAACACTACGCCGGCATCAAACATTTACCACTTAAAATCAGCTCGGAATTTTATCACTACCTTATATCGCTGAACAAAGCAGGCAAAATCAATTCGGAGCAAATGCTAATTCTCAACAATGAAGTGCAACAATGGATGGAAATCTGCGGTGCATGTGAGCGCATCCGGAATACACCTATTCCCTTCTCCTATTCTGTTTTTCTCAAGAAGTTTATTTTCTTTTATGTGATGACACTTCCCATTGCCTACGCCCCTGTATTGGGTTTTTATTCCATCCCTATCGTATTGTTTATTTTCTATGTACTCGCCAGCCTGGAATTAATTGCGGAGGAAATCGAAGATCCGTTTGGTGATGATCCCAATGACCTTCCGCTCGATACCATCTCAAAAAATATCCGGAAAAACGTAGATACCATCTTCAAAGAGCATAGTCATCCTGTTCTTGCTGAATCCTGAAAGGCAAAAGGTGTTATTAACCCAGATTATGTACTCCCAACATGGACTTACATGTTGAATTATCGCAACTTTTCAGTTGTTAATCAGTAATTTACGAGTCCATCTGGCTATAAGATCGTTAACATCTCTTTTCGCAACTAATGTGAAAACATGGTCAAAAGGCGGCTGAGGCGTTTAAATTCGCGGGCTATCAACCTCAATACTGACCAAAAGTTAAACGACTTATATGCAATTTCAAAGACTGAATATTCTCACGGGATGGGCGCTGTGGCTGCTTGCAACCGTAGTCTACGTGCTCACTCTGGAACCCACGATGCCATTTTGGGACTGCGGTGAATTTATTGCCTCAGTGCACAAACTCGAAGTGGGTCACCCGCCGGGAGCTCCTTTATTCATGTTGATCGGACGCGTTCTGTCATCCTTTGCAGGTGAAAATCATTCGTTGGTTCCTTATCTGATCAACCTGTTGAGCGCACTTTCAGCCAGTTTCACTATTCTATTCCTTTTCTGGAGTATAACCCATCTGGCCAAAAAACTTGCTGATCTCGATGGTGCTTTTTCTACCGGCAAACTCTATGCAGTAATTGGCGCCGGAGTTGTTGGCGCGCTTGTTTATACTTTCAGTGATACCTTCTGGTTCAGTGCCGTAGAAGCAGAGGTGTATGCCATGTCTTCGTTGTTTACGGCCGTTGTTTTCTGGGCCATTCTCAAATGGGAAAGTGTGGTGGATGAAGGTGGTGATTTGAGGTGGATTGTGTTGATTGCTTATCTGATGGGCCTTTCAATTGGTGTTCACTTATTGAACCTTCTTGCTATACCTGCAATTGCACTGGTTTATTATTACAAACGATATACATTCTCATGGCTTGGTTTAATGGTGACTGGCGCCATTTCTCTCGTCTTTATTTGGGTGATAAATTCAGGTGTCATTATTTACTTTGTAAAGATGGCAGGGTTCTTTGAAAAACTATTTGTCAATTCATTTGGATTGGGATTCAATTCAGGAGCCATATTCTACTTCGTGCTTGTTATAGCTCTGCTGGCGTTCGGACTGTGGTATACTCATAAAATAAAGTTTGTTGTATTCAATACTTTTATTCTGAGTATAACTGTAGCTATTATTGGATACTCCACTTTCGCAACCGTTATCATCCGTTCGCAGGCCAATCCACCTATGGACGAAAACAATCCGGAAAACCTGTTTGCACTTCTAAGTTATCTCAACCGCGAGCAATATGGCGATCGTCCACTTTTGTATGGACAATACTTCAACACACCACAAGATCTGGAAGATCCTTACAAAGATGGTGCAGATGTTTGGGTAAAATCTTACAGTGTTCGCGAGACAAAAAAGAACAAACTTGTATTGTCATGCCGCAATAAATTTGAGGCAGAAAATTATATCGCAGGCCATGCCGATCAGGGTTTAATACTCGTTCAGGAATATGTAGAAAGTGGCGAGAAAAAAGGAAGTATTCCAAACTACCGTAAAGAATTCTGTGGCTATTTCCCACGTATGCATAGCAGCCAGGCCAATCACATTGGCGATTACAAAGAATGGAGTGATTACCAGGGCTGGAGTTCGAAAGGGCCTAAAAAAGTGCAGGTTGCCGAACGTACCATTTCTGAATACGATGATGCGTTGACCTACTATTCCCGTTATGGTGAAATGAATCCCGAATTTGCATCCAAATACAATGAAAAAAACCCTCAGTCTTTGATGCGTTCCCTTGATCGCATGCAGGCTAAAATGATTCCATCCGGATCAGAAGAAATGCGCTATTTCACGCGCTACCAAATTGGCTGGATGTACTTGCGTTACTTCATGTGGAATTTTGTTGGAAAACAAAACGATAAACAAGGCCATGGTACTTTTAACGAAGGCAATTGGCTTAGCGGAGTTTCTATGATAGATGAAGAACGATTGGGAGAGCGCGACGTTTTGCCTGAAATTGAAAAAGAAAATCGCGGGACGAACAAATTCTTTTACTTACCGCTTATTCTCGGATTGATCGGTGTGGTATTTCAATTGCTCAGGCATCCCAAAGACTTTAGCGTGGTAACCTTGCTATTCCTGCTCACCGGAATGGCCATTGTGGTCTACCTCAATCAAACGCCACAACAACCACGCGAACGAGATTATGCATTTGCGGGTTCCTACTATGCGTTTACTATGTGGATAGGATTGGGTGTTTATGCGCTCTACCATGCTGCCACCAATATGACAATCAAAAAGCTGGGCACACTTGCAGGCATGACACTGGGTGGATCGGCTGTGATCTTTTTGGTTGAAACAATGGCTGGTTCATCTCACGGATTTGGTTATTCTCTTTTGTTTATGAGTGTTGTAACTGTTGTGCTGTTTGCCATCGCTACCGCATTGAATATGTATATGAAAGGAGAAGGACTGGCCAAAGGAGTGCTTTGCACACTGCTTGCATTGCCCATTCCACTGCTGATGGCGGCAGAAAACTGGGACGATCACAACCGGGCTGGTCGCGAAACAGGACTTGCCATGGCCATCAACTACCTGGAATCTCTTGAACCCAATGCCATTATTTTCACCAATGGTGACAATGATACATTCCCATTGTGGTATGCCCAGGAAGTTGAAGAAATTCGAACAGATGTGCGTGTTGTAAATCTCTCTCTTCTGAATACCGACTGGTACATTGATCAGCAAAAACGAAAAGCGTATCTCAGCGATCCTGTTCCTTTCAAAATGCCGGAACAAAAATACCGCCAGGGAACGAGAGACGTTATGTTCCTCAACAACCGTGAAGTTTCCAAAAACTACCTTCCCCTCCAAACGGCTATGACAACGCTTATGGATGATAGCAAGTTCATCGACAATGGAAGAAACAAGATCCAATATACCGGAACCCATATGTTCACGATGGATGTTCCTGCTGAAGCTGCAGAGAAATTCCGCGGCATGATGCACGAAGGCGATAGTCTTGTAACAACTATAAAATGGTCGATGGTGGATGCCAATGGCAACCCGAAACCGTACATCACCAAAGCACAGATGATGGTGCTCGATCTTTTGGCCAATATGGACTGGAATCGCCCTGTTTACTTTGCTGTTACAACTGGCGGTGATGCTTATATGGGACTCGAGAGATACTTCCAGCTCGAAGGACTTGCTTATCGCCTCACTCCTATTTTCCATAAAGCAAGCGATAATCCAAATCTGGATGGTGGCATTGGAACCGAGCTGATGTACCGCAATATGATGGAGAAATTCAAATGGGGCAATATGGATAGCAAGCCTATCTATATGGATGAAAACAACCGCCGCATGACAACCAATCTGCGCCTTCAGTTTAATCACCTGGCTGAACAACTGATCACAGAAGGAAGAAAAGAAGAAGCGCTGTCGGTATTGAATAAATCATTGTCGGTAATGCCAGAATACAATGTGCCCTACGAACAACCACAAATTATGTGGCAGGTTGCAGATCTGCTTTACCAGGCAGGAGATAGTGCGCAGGCTTTGAAGTTGAGTATGCGTTTGCACGAATTGAATATGCAGCAACTGGACTTCTACAATTCTCTTGATAAAGACCGTCAGATAGAAATCGATCGGGAAGTGAGCACGGCCATGCAAATAAGTGAACGCCTTTTGATCATGGCCGAAGACTATGCTCCAAACGATCCGGCAGTTGTAAAGATGGCGGAAGATGTGGAATCAGGATTAAAAGATCTCGATCTGGAGTCTTATCGTGAAATGATTGAAAGACAACGCGAGATGGAGAAAATGCAACGCGAGCAGGACAGTCTGCAAAGACGTGCCTCACCTCCGGTAATCATTGGAGGGCCAGGCGGAATTCAGTCTAAGAAACCACAGTAGAAAATAGTATTTGATAAAAAAGTGATCTCAAAAGGGGCACTTTTTTTGTGCCTATCGTGGTCAGTTGAGGAAACGGATTTGGGTTTAATGGTAAGAGTTCTGAGACAGGATGGTGCCTCCGGCACTTTTTATTTCACCATTAAGAAGTTAAGGAATGAAGGTTTTATCTGCTTCAGGGAAAAGTTTTTTGGGCCACTAAGACATCAGGGTACGAAGAGTAAATTTTAAGGGTTTGCTCTGCAAAAAAAGAGCTTGAAGATTAGGTGGATGGGGTGCCGCTGGCACTTTTATTTCACCATTAAGGAGTTAAGGGAATTAAGGGGATTCACTGCGTGAATAGGTTGCGTAATTTGTTTTCTGGGAATACAGAAAACCTCATTCGTTATTGGGGAATCAGGCACTCCAATTGAACAATTCTAACTTCTCGTTCTTCTTTCTTTGACGTGTTTGAGGCGGATATTGAGTGCTTCGACTATGATTGAGAAAAAGAGGCAGGCATAGGCATAACTCTTGATTTCGATTCCTTCGGGAAGATGGAGAAGATGCGCATCCTCGAGTGCTTCCACAACGAGAATTAAACCTATCACCACAAGGAAAACAAGAGCCAGCATTTTGATAGTTGGATACCTTTCGATAAAATCGCTTACCGACCTGGCGAAAATCAACATCACAATCATCGAAATGACAACAGCGACAATCATCGTGATTACTGCCTGACCGTGGTTGGGGTTATCCATAGTAACACCCACTGCCGTGAGGATGGAGTCGAATGAAAAAACTATGTCGATAAGCACAATCTGCATTATGGCTTGCGACAAGGTCATTTTCCGATCGCTGTTTTTTTCTTCGTGATCGGCAATTTTGAATTTGTGGTAAATCTCTTTGACAGTTTTAAAAATCAGGAACAACCCCCCGATGAACAAGATAAGCCCTCTGCCGCTCACCGGTATTCCAAATGGATTCCAAAAAGGCTCTTTTGCCTGACTGATGTCTGAGATAAAGATGAGCAATACGATCCGTATGATCAATGCAAGCGTGAGACCAACAATTCTTGCTTTGCGCTGTTGCTCGCGGTTGGAGATGTATCCACAGATGATTGCAATAAAAATGATATTGTCGATACCGAGCACAATCTCAAGAATGATGAGTGTGAACAACGAAATAAACGTGTCGGTAGACGAAAAAATACTCAGAAAATCTTGCAGCATAGACCAATACTTTGGGTGCGCAAGGTAGGTCGGGAGTGCACAAACAATCGCTTCAAATTGGAGCAAAAAAAAACCACCCGACTAACGAGTGGTTTTAGGATATCAATATCGTAATGATCAATCTACATTGTCATGAAGAAAGGGATTGTTGCCCAGTTCTACTCTTTTCTGTCCATTGTCGTCGGTGGTTTCATTCAATGAAATACGTGACACATTGCTTTCGCTGCTGTGGCGGGTATTTTCCAAAGTCACTTTGCGACGGGCATAGGCTGGTTCGCTTTCGAGTTCGCTCAATCCACTTGGTGTTTTGAGTTTGATGGTAAACTCACGGATGCGCATTTCGCGTTCTTTGTTGCGAGAAACCACTTCCATGCGCGTTGGACGATCGCTGATTTGCTCAGCAGCCGGTTTCCACTTCAACGAATCAGTTACTTCCGCTTTTTCATTCTGACTTGAAACAATTTCATTCAAATCGTTGCCCAGGCTGTGGTAGATCGGTTGATCCACATTCACCGGCGTTTCCTGAACATTGAGCTTAAGCGAAGAGAGTTGTGGAATTTCTTCCTGTTCTTCTTTCTCTTCAGAAATATTGTTTATCTGATTCGGCAAGTCGAATTCCACTTCGAACAATGGTTTTTCCACTGTTTTGATAAATGGCTCTTCGGCGTTGTCTTTTATTTCATTTTTAACTTCAGGCAATTCTGTGGTAGGCTTCTCAACTTTGGCAGTCACTTCGCGTGCACCTTCGGCTTCGAGCCACATTTTCTTTGGTTCCTGAGCCGGAGTTGGCAACAACGATTCTACATTCTTCGCCTGGAAGCCTGTAGCAATAACTGTTACACTCACATCTTCACCCAACTGATCGTCCTGACCATAACCCCAGATCACTTCAGCGCCCATACCGGCCTGTTCCTGGATATAGTCTGTGATTTCGCTGATTTCGTCCATCAACAACTCATCGTTTCCGAAAGTGATATTGAGGAGGATGAAGTTTGCGCCGTTGATATCGTTGTCGTTGAGAAGTGGAGACTCAAGAGCAGTAAGTACAGCGCGTTTTGCACGGCCTTCGCCACTTGCGCGGCCAGAACCCATGATAGCAACACCGCTGTCTTTCATCACCGTCTTCACGTCATTCATGTCGACGTTTACCGTACCGATGAGTGTAATTACTTCTGCAATGCCTTTGGCTGCAGTGCAAAGTACTTCATCTGCATGACTGAAAGCTTGTTTCAGAGTAAGGTTGCCGTAGAGTTCACGCAATTTATCGTTGCGGATAACAAGAAGCGTATCTACACTGTCGCGCATTTCTTTCAAACCAAAATCGGCTTGTTGAGAACGCTTGCGACCTTCGAACATAAAAGGAATGGTAACAATACCTACAGTAAGGATACCAAGATCTTTGGCTGCTTTGGCAATTACCGGAGCTGCTCCCGTTCCAGTACCACCACCCATGCCGGCAGTGATAAACACCATGTTTGTATTGGTAGAAAGAAGTTCGTGAATTTCATCGAGACTTTCGATCGCTGCATTGCGACCAACCTCAGGAATAGCGCCGGCGCCGCGGCCTTCGGTAAGTGTGCTACCCAACTGTACTTTGATAGGAACCGGACTTTTATCAAGAGCCTGAGCATCGGTATTGCACACGATGAAATCCACTCCCTGAATTCCGAGTTCGTACATGTAGTTGACAGCATTGCTGCCACCGCCGCCTACACCTATCACCTTGATGATAGACGATGTATTGGCTGGCAAGTCAAATTTCAATGAATTTTCCATTTTGGTTGATATGGGTTTGAACTGAAACTCAGCGTATTTAGGCTTTGGCTAAGGCGTCAGTAATTGCTCGTCTAATAACGATAAAGACAAAGGGTTTGTACAAAGCGACTTTTCAAAAAAGTCAACGAGCAGATGTTAGTAAACAGCCTTTAAAAAGCGGAGGTTCAGCTTTGCAGAAAATGGCAATGAAGAAAAGTGGGAATTGCTATTTGGCCTGCGATTCAATACCCTTCACCCAAAAGAATGTTAAGATCATCCACGGATGTCAACATCTTATCCTTTTTCAATTTGCAGGAATAAAAGAGTCGTTTACTTTGGCCCCACCAATTCCATTTTTGGAAGGGAAACAAACAATGATAACACGCAAAGAATTCAGAAAATTCGCGGTTGGCCAGGGAACCATTACCGGCACCGCTGCTGATGATATAATCAGCCACATGTATGGACCTGAGAATATGACCCGCACCGTCATCGAAGAACGCAACATGCCTTTTCGCGAGGTAGATGTGTTTTCCCGATTGATGGCCGATCGTATTATTTTTCTTGGAACTGAGATTGATGATTATATCGCAAACATCATTCAGGCGCAATTGCTGTTCCTCGAAAGCACTGATTCTAAAAAGGACATTCAGATTTACATCAACTCTCCGGGCGGAAGCGTATATGCTGGATTGGGCATTTATGACACCATGCAGTATATCAATCCGGATGTAGCTACTATCTGCACAGGTATGGCTGCTAGTATGGGCGCTGTGTTGCTTTGTGCCGGACAGAAAGGCAAACGCACAGGATTAAAACACTCGCGTGTGATGATTCACCAGCCACTTGGCGGTGCGCGCGGACAAGCCAGTGATATCGAAATCACAGCCCGCGAAATTCAGAAGCTCAAAAAGGAGTTGTACGATATCATCGCATTACATAGTGGTAAAACCTATGAGCAGGTGTGGGCAGACAGCGATCGCGATTACTGGATGATTGCCAGTGAAGCCAAAGAATACGGTATGATTGACGAAGTGCTCGAGAGAAAATTGGGATAAAAATAATCCATCATTTAAAAGGCCATTCGAGAGAGTGGCCTTTTTTATTAGTTGATCTGATCGTCTTGTTGGTTTGTAAAAAAAATGACTTCATGCAAAAATTCTCTTCTCAGGTAAAAAGGAATAACTGATATATTGCCTTATGAAATTTAAAGGCTGTTTTCTTATTCTTATTGTGATGACGACTTTATTCAAGTGCCCTGCACAAAATAGTTTCCGAGAAGATATCGCAGCGGCAGTTGGAGTTTCGAGCGGGGCATTGGTCTTTGGAGGAGAAACGAGTAAGTTCTTTAAACCAAATAATCTTCTTTCATTGCATGGTGAAGTGGGTTATAAAAATTGGTTTTTGTCAGCCATGGGTTCAGTTGCCTGGAGCCGCTCAAAAAACTACATTCGGGATGAATTTCCATGGAATACCAAGGGAACCTATTTTATGAGTTGGCCCAGAGTAAGTGTAGGGAGAGATTTATTTGAATCTGAAAGATGGAGATTGCGACCAAATCTTGGTTTTGCCGTGCTGAAGATTGAAAAGTTTGAAGACTCTGTGAAACAACGTATTTCAGAATTTTCCCTTGTAATTGGCCTTGCAATTGATTTTAGACTCAAGAAACTAAATTCCCGCCCTAACAAATCACAATCTATGGCAATACGACTTGAGCCTGTTGTTATGCCATGCAAATTAGACAATCGATTCACCGGTGCCATTATAGGAATTCATTTAGGAATGTTGTTTTATTAAACTTTTGTAGTATTTCACGCTCCATTAATAAAAGAATGCGCGCGCGTGAAATGAAATTGCGGACTCATTCAAAATCTTTCGATCTTAACTTAGTAACAATGTATCTACAGGCAATTCACAATTGATCGAGGTCATAAACAGGCGCCTGTTCATCGCGAAGGCTATCGCAAATCGTGCCACAAAAATCGGCCATTTTGGCCCCAGAATACCGTTTTTCAGGTAGTTAGAACCCCGAACTCCGGTCGCACATTCGTGTTCCGGCTGGCAGACATTTGTCATGTGAAAAACTAAAGGCAATTGTCAATTCTTTCGAAAGAAGAAAAGCACAATTTAGATTCACATTTACAACCCCGATCAGCCGGAAGTGTTGCAGAGTTAACCAGTTGAATTTCTGACTGAAAGAAAATCAGCATTGTATTGAAGCTGCTCAACAGACAGACCAAACGAAATTACTTTATGGAAAATCTTTTTACTTCCACGGAGTCGGAAACATTAGACAACGTATTGCCAAAGAACATGATTACAGAAGAACCCATCCTGCGCGAGAATCCGGACCGATTTGTCCTGTTTCCCATTGCTCACCACGACATTTGGCATTATTACAAAAAAAGTCAGGCAAACTTCTGGACAGCAGAAGAAATTGATCTGGAAGCAGACCTCGTTGACTGGAACAACAAACTCAACGACGACGAGCGCCATTTTATCAAACACGTGCTCGCATTTTTTGCAGCAAGCGACGGCATAGTAAATGAAAACCTCGCCGAGAACTTCGTGCGTGAGGTGCAATACACTGAAGCCAAGTTTTTCTACGGATTTCAGATCATGATGGAAAACATTCACAGTGAAACATATTCTCTGTTGATTGATACCTATATCAAAGACACTGCAGACAAAAATCATTTGTTCAAAGCTGTTGATACGCTCGATTGTGTAAAGAAAAAAGCAGACTGGGCATTGCGCTGGATCAAGAGCGACAGTTTCGCTGAGCGTCTTGTAGCATTTGCTGCAGTAGAAGGCATTTTCTTCAGTGGTTCTTTCTGCTCTATTTTCTGGCTGAAAAAACGTGGGCTCATGCCGGGACTCAGCTTTAGCAATGAGCTCATCAGCCGCGACGAAGGATTGCATTGCGATTTTGCCTGTCTGTTGTACAACGACCACATTGTAAACAAACTTTCAGAAGAACGCATTCGCGAGATTATTGTGAACGCCGTAGAAATTGAAAAAGAATTCATTATCGATGCATTGCCTGTGAAACTCATTGGCATGAACAGCGATATGATGGCACAATACATTGAGTTCGTAGCAGATCGCCTGCTGGCAGAACTTGGTTGCAACAAGGTATACAATAAAACCAATCCGTTTGACTTTATGGAAATGATTTCGCTTCAGGGCAAAACCAATTTCTTTGAAAAACGCGTTGGCGAATACCAAAAGGCCGGCGTAATGGCCGATAAAGAGAAGCAAACCTTCTCGCTGGAAGAGGATTTTTAATCCCCAACCAGAAGACCACTTTTATTCCCACAGACCATGTGTGCATAAAAGCCCATTGTGTCTTCAAAACATCGACCCCGATTATTTGAAGATTCATTACCTAAACAGTTTTATTGCAGCGTTAATTTTCACCGTAGAAATGTTGATCATTTCTGCAAACGACCTTAACTCTGAACCTGACTGTCCACCATCTTTCGGAAACGAAAAACGGAGGCTGGCAGCCAACCCCCGCAAATGCTGAATGAGGACAGCACAAAACCTCAGACCAACAACAACCCTATAACAACCACAACCGCATGTTTGTAGTAAAACGCGACGGACGCAAGGAGAGCGTCAAGTTTGATAAAATAACCGCCCGCATCGGTAAACTCTGCTACGGACTGAACCCCATTGTAGATTCAGTTAAAATTGCCATGAAGGTGATCGAAGGTGTATACGACGGTGTAACCACCAGCGAACTCGACAACCTTGCCGCAGAAATCGCTGCAACCAACACAGCCACTCACCCGGACTATGCGCTGCTTGCCAGCCGCATTGCTGTGAGTAACCTCCACAAAAACACCAAGAAGAGTTTTAGTCAGGTCATGACCGATCTATACTATTATCTTGATCCAAAGACAGGCGCCAATGCAGGTCTTCTGGCAGATGATGTCTATAAAATTGTGATTGACAATGCACCATTGCTTGACAGCACCATCATCTATGACCGCGATTTTAATTTTGATTACTTCGGTTTCAAAACACTCGAGCGTTCATACATGCTGAAGCTAAACGGCAAGGTTGCTGAGCGTCCACAGCATTTGTTTATGCGTGTGGCAGTTGGTATTCATAAAAATGACTTTGAAGAAGCTATCAAAACGTACCACATGCTGAGCGAAGGTTGGTTTACACACGCCACTCCTACTCTCTTCAATGCTGGTACTCCAAAGCCTCAGATGAGTTCCTGCTTCCTCTTGCAAATGCAGGACGATAGCATAGATGGTATTTACAATACACTGAAACAAACCGCCCTCATTTCTCAAAGTGCCGGTGGTATTGGTCTCAGCATTCACAATGTGCGTGCAAAAGGTTCTTATATCAAAGGAACAAATGGAACCAGCAATGGTATTGTACCGATGTTGAAAGTGTTTAACGACACTGCACGTTATGTAGATCAGGGCGGTGGAAAACGCAAAGGATCTTTTGCGATCTACCTCGAACCATGGCATGCCGATGTATTCGATTTTCTCGATCTGAAAAAGAACCACGGCAAAGAAGAATCACGTGCACGCGATTTGTTCTACGCACTGTGGATTCCGGATCTCTTTATGCAACGCGTAAAAGACGATGGCATGTGGACATTGATGTGTCCAAATGAATGTCCAGGTCTTAGCGATGTGTGGGGTGACGACTTTGAAGCGCTCTATACCAAATATGAATCAGAAGGCAAAGGCCGCCAATCGGTAAAAGCGCATGATCTTTGGTTTAAAATTCTGGAATCACAGATTGAAACCGGTACTCCTTATATGTTGTATAAAGATGCTGCCAACCGCAAGAGCAATCAGCAAAATCTGGGTACTATCAAGAGTTCAAATCTGTGTACCGAAATTATGGAGTACACAGCACCAGATGAAATCGCTGTATGCAATCTCGGATCTGTTGCATTGCCGAAATTCGTGAAAGGCGGCAAATTTGACCACGAGCGCTTGTTCGAAGTTTCATATCAGCTCACCATCAATCTGAATAAAATTATTGACGCCAATTATTATCCGGTTCCTGAAACGAAGAAAAGCAATATGCGCCACCGCCCAATTGGCATCGGTGTTCAAGGCCTTGCAGATGCGTTTATCCTGATGCGTTTCCCGTTTGATAGTCCGGAAGCACGCACGCTGAACAAAGAAATTTTTGAAACGATTTATTACGCAGCATGCACAGCTTCGAAAGATCTGGCACAACGCGATGGTTCATACGAAACGTTTGAAGGTTCTCCTGCCAGCAAAGGCATTCTGCAATACGATATGTGGGATGTAAAACCATCCAACCGCTGGGAGTGGGATGTGTTGAAAGAAGAAATCAAACAACACGGCATGCGCAACTCATTGCTGCTGGCTCCAATGCCAACTGCAAGCACTGCGCAGATTCTTGGTAACAATGAGTGTTTTGAGCCTTATACCAGCAATATTTACACACGCCGTGTACTTGCGGGCGAATACATTATCGTAAACAAACACCTTTTGAAAGACCTGGTAAGCCTGGGCATCTGGAATGAAGATTTGAAAAACAAACTGATTTCTGCGAATGGATCTGTGCAGAATATTGCTGAGATTCCAGACAATCTGAAAGCACTTTACAAAACAGCCTGGGAATTGTCGCAAAAGACCATCATCGAGATGTCTGCAGACCGCGGTGCATTCATTTGCCAAAGCCAAAGTCTGAATGTATTCATGGAGAATCCGAATTTCGGCAAACTCACCAGTATGCACTTCTACTCATGGGAACGCGGTCTCAAAACCGGTATGTATTACCTGAGAACAAAGGCTGCAACAGATGCCATCAAGTTTACAGTAGATAAAAAATACCAGGTAGAAACTCCGGATACTGCCGTACTGGCTGTTGCCGAAGCCGCTCCCGTTGCAGAATTTGAATTGCAAGCTGTAGCCGTTGCAGAAACGCCAGCTCCTCAATTCGATATGCAAGGCGCTACCACTGCTGCTCATTCCAAAACGGCCGAACAGATTGCTCAGGAACAGGCTGCAATATCCTGCTCTCTCGACAATCCGGACGCTTGCGAAATGTGTAGCGGTTAGAATTTTTTTGGACAACGTACCACACCCGCATTTTTGACTTATTCATAATTGCGGTTGATTTACCCCCAGGTCGCTTCCCGGTCCTGGGGGTTTTTTTTGGTGATATTGGCATTTATTGCAATAAAACCTCTGTCATGTATCATCTTTGGCCACCACATGAAATTTGCGCCGCATACTCTACTTCTTAGACTGAAAATGCTCATCAGCATGGTCATTGTATCAGTGGTAATCCTGTGCAATTTCAATTCATACGCTCAGCAACCTTCAACAGGCTATTCACGCAATGTGCTCTCACCGCTCGAAAAAAAGCTCAACGAAAGGCTGGTGAACGAACATTCGAATATTCAACCTGCTGCTCACAATCTTGATTCGTCCTTTTTTTTGCTCACCGATTCAAGTTATGCCATCAGACGTTATAAAAATTCGATTGATATAAATCCCATTGGAGATATCGCCGGTGGATTTCAATTTCAACGCAAACAACAGGCTATTGGAAGATTAGCTGCTGGTGTCGATATGCGCTACAATTACTCCAACAAATTGCATGCACAGATTGGTTATAGCCTGCAAGGTGCCATGCCCGCCCAATATCTTGGTGAATTGTCCGATTCACTTCGAATTCAACCCGGTGTTGGATATGCTATTGGCGATGGCAACAACATGTATCACTCTCACTATACGTATGGCAATCTTTCGTATTTCACGGGTAAACACTTTCATTTCGAAGTAGGAAAAGGCAAACATTTTTGGGGTGATGGTTATCGTTCGTTGATTTTGAGTGATGTTGCCAATGCTTATCCCTATGCGCGCATCACAACCCAATTCTGGAGAATAAAATACACCAATTTGTGGGCACAAATGCGCGATATCAGCGCCGGTCAATTGCTCAAAAATGCGCGCAAGAAATATGTTGCTTTACACGCTTTAAGTTGGAATGTAGGCAAACAATTCAACTGGAGTATTTACGAAATGGTAGTCTGGCAAGACCGCGATAGCAACAGCACACGCACTTTGGATATGAATTACCTCAATCCGGTTATCTTTTATCGCCCGGTAGAATATTCGCAAGGCTCGCCTGATAACGTCATTCTTGCCACCAGCGTGCGTTATAAGATGACTCCGCGGCTCCAACTCTATGGTCAGCTCGTGGTTGATGAATTTTTGCTCAACGAATACAAGAAAAAAACCAATTGGTGGGGAAATAAATTCGGTGGACAATTCGGTCTCAAGGCCTACGATATTTTCACTCCCAATCTGCATTTCCAGATTGAAGTGAATGCTGTGCGTCCATTTACTTACACGCATGGCAGCCCCATACAGGCCTGGGGACATCTCAATCAACCACTGGCGCATCCTATGGGTGCCAACTTCGCAGAGTTGATGTTTTTCGCCCGATACGACTACAACCTCTGGTCCTTTACCGAGCAATTCAGTTGGGCCGCATTTGGAAGAGATCGCGACAAAGACGAAGACGGAATCATCGACAATTTTGGGGGTGATATTTTCCGCTCGTATGAAAATCCTTTCGAAACCTATAACAACGACTTGCAGCAAGGCTTAAAAACAACGTTTCACTATCAGGAATTTACCGCAGTGCGCAGACTTAAGAAGGAAAGTCCGTTTGAAGTATATGGCACATACGTGATGCGTTTCTCCAACAATGAATTCCAGTCAACGTTGGATCACCTGATTATGGCAGGGATACGAGTGACTGGAATGCTGCAGCCCCAGCGTGATTTCTAAGCTCCAATTCGCTTTTATCAGCAGTTCATGATCCAAGTCATGAAAACCACTTGATAAACCTCACTGCTCGATGGCCCCCTTGCAGCCACCATTCACCGAATAAAGCCTTTACTTTGTGCCTGAAGATTTACATTTAGCATGTGAAAAAGCACTTAACCATTCTAGCAGTACTTGTGTTGGTCTTACTTTCCTGCAACAAAAAGAAGGAAACCATAAAACCGTCATTTGGCCGTCTCAATGAAGCGGTATATGCATCGGGCAACGTAATTTCCAACAATCAATATGTAGTCTATTCTCCAGTTACCGGAATTATTTTGGAAATTCTGGTGAAAGAAGGTGATACAATTCAGGAAGGAGATGCGATTTACCGAATAGACAACAAAACACTTGAACTCAATTCCGACAATGCACGACTCGCTCTTGAGTTGACGCGTGATAACAGTCTTTCGGGATCTGATAAATTGCGCGAACTCGAGCTTGCCTCCGAATCAGCCCGTGAAAAATATGAACTCGATTCCTCCTTGTATGCGCGACAGAAAAAACTTTGGGAACAGAGCATCGGTTCAAAAGTTGATTTTGAACAGAAAGAACTTTCACTTGTAACATCGCGGAACAATTACTTCGCAACAAAATCAAAAATTTCTGAAGTAAAAAAACAATTGCGCAATGAACTTGCCAGAGCAGAAAACAACTACGCCATCACACAAAAACAAGAGAATGATTACCTGGTGCGCTCACTTATCAATGGAATTGTTTTTGAAATAACCAAAGAACGCGGAGAACTTATTTCTCCACAAACAGCTTTGGGAGTTGTAGGCGATGCTTCACTGTATCATCTGGAATTGGAAGTAGATGAATATGATGTGGTGCGCATTTTACCCGGGCAAAAAATAGACATCTCGATGGATAGTCGAAGAGGCGAGGTGTATGAAGCGGTTGTAACCAAGGTTCGACCGCTTATGAATGAACGCACACGCACATTTGTTGTTGAAGCATCATTTACAAAAGCACCTCCTACCCTCTTTCCAAATCTCACCGTTGAAGCAAATATCATTTTGCAAACGAAAGAAAATGCGTTCACTATTCCGCGTGAATACCTCATAGAAAACGAATTCGTTATGGTGGATGATGAAAAAAGAAAAGTCAAAACAGGGCTAAAGGATTTTAATAAAATTGAAATTCTGGAGGGGATCGATTCTTCCACTTCTATCTCAAGACCTGAGACGAAATGAAATTCTCACTGATACTCAATATTGCTATTAGCCTCTTACGGGCGCGACTCAAACAGTCGATAGTAGCTGCAGCGGGTGTAACATTTGGAATTGCGGCATTCATTACGCTTATCAGTTTTATGACCGGTTTAAATGATCTTCTGGACGGACTAATCTTAAATCGCACACCACATATTCGCATGTACAATGAAATTAAAGCAGCCGATCAACAGCCATTGGATATGTCGCCCGAAACAGGTCAGGATGCCAATTTCATCAGCAGCATCAAACCTCAACAACGCAAGAAAGAAATTTACAACGGCGTAGGAATTATCGAATCATTGCGCAAAGACGAACGTGTACTCGGTGTTGCTCCCAAAATCTCTACACAGGTATTCTTCCTTGCAGGCAACATAGAAATAGCGGGAATAATAAACGGAGTAGAAATCACCGAAGAAGACCGGCTTTTTAAATTGAGCGACAATGTGATCGAGGGAAATTTACCTGAATTGGGATACAGGCAAAATACTATTTTCCTTGGCAAAGGAATAGCAGATAAAATGCTTGTTACAGTTGGGGATGTTATTCAGGTGGCCACTTCTCAAGGTGAAATCCACCAACTCAAAATTGCAGGCCTTTTTCAATTTGGTCTGGCCGACATCGACAATACTCAAAGTTACTCTTCACTTGAGACAGTGCAGAAAATTACAGGAGAAAACACGGGATACATCACAGACATTCAAATCAAGTTGAACGATATACTTCAAGCTCCCGCTTTGGCTTTGGAGTATTCAAAAAAATACGATACGGATGCCATCGACATTCAAACCGCTAATGCACAATTTGAAACAGGTAGCAGTGTGCGCTCCATCATTTCGTATGCAGTCGGAATTACATTGCTTATTGTGGCCGGATTTGGAATTTACAATATCCTGAACATGATGATCTATGAAAAGTTGGATTCCATTGCCATTCTCAAAGCAACAGGATTTTCAGGTAGTGATGTGAAGGGCATTTTTATTTCGTTGTCGTTGTTCATTGGCATTACAGGCGGTATTGCAGGCCTGCTGCTTGGATTTGGACTATCCACACTTATAGACAACCTTCCTTTTGATACAGCTTCACTTCCAACGATCAAAACCTTTCCAGTCAATTTTAACCCACTCTATTATGGAATAGGAATTATCTTCTCACTCATCACAACTTACATAGCCGGTCTCTTTCCTGCGCGCAAAGCAGCAGACGTTGATCCGGTAGTCATAATCCGAGGAAAATAAGGTATGAGTGAAATTGTATTATCCACCCAGGGTATCAACAAGTATTATTACGATCCTGTCAAATTTCAGGTTCTAAATGATATTACATTCTCAGCTAACAAGGCGGAATTTGTAAGTGTAGTCGGAAAATCAGGTTGTGGCAAGTCCACATTGCTCTACATATTGAGCACGATGGATACGGATTACGAAGGACAACTTAGCATTGCCGGAGAGCTTGTAACCGGAAAATCCGGCACTGAATTGGCGCGGGTGAGAAATGAAAAAATCGGATTTGTATTTCAATTCCATTACCTGCTTGCCGAGTTTAATGTGATGAAGAATGTTATGATACCCGGTATCAAATTGGGGGTCAAAACACATCAGGAACTTGAAGAACGGACCATAAAATTATTGAAACAACTGGATATCGGCGAACAGGCACTCAAAATGCCTTCGCAATTATCCGGTGGTCAAAAACAGCGTGTTGCCATTGCCCGCGCACTCATCAACGAACCCGTGATCATTATGGGTGATGAACCAACCGGCAATCTGGACAAAAAGAACAGCGATATGGTTTTTGATATTCTAAGTCAATTAAGAACAGAAAACAATCAAACCATGATTATCGTAACACATGATACAGAATTTGCGGATCGCACAGATCGCATCATTCACATGGCCGACGGGAAAATTGTTTGACGAAAACTACTTCACATCTCAGGCTTTCAATCTCTGTGCATACTCCTTTGCAAAATAGGTAAGGATAACATCTGCGCCAGCGCGATGGATACTCAACAGCATTTCTGGCATAGCACGATCATAATTAAGCCAACCCTGCATTGCGGCCGCTTTCAACATGGCAAACTCGCCACTAACATTGTAAGCAGCAATTGGTAAATCGGAATGTTCTTTGAGTGTCTGTATCACATCGAGATAACACAAGGCCGGTTTTACCATCAGGAAATCCGCTCCTTCTGAAGCATCCAACGAAGCTTCGCGCAATGCTTCACGCTTATTGGAGGGGTCCATTTGGTAGGTTTTTTTATCTCCGAACTTCGGCGCCGAATCCAGAGCATCCCGAAAAGGACCATAAAATGCACTTGCGTATTTCGCAGTGTAGCTCATGATACCTGTTTCGTAAAATCCAGCTTCATCCATAGCCGAACGCAAAAACCCAACGCGTCCGTCCATCATATCAGATGGCCCAATGATATCGATTCCGGCTTCTGCCTGTGCAAGAGTCATACGAGCAAGTATCGGAAGCGTTTTATCGTTTACAATTCCGCCGTCTTCCACATACCCATCGTGACCATCGCTGCTGTATGGATCCATGGCCACATCACTCATCAAACAAACCTCCGGAAAACGTTTTTTGATTTCACGGATGATGCGCAGATAAAAATTATTGGATGACCAACTGTAACTCGCCTCCTTATCTTTCAAAGCATCTTCAACAGCAGGAAAAAGAACAAAAGACTTAACGCCCATTGACACACATTCTTCAATCTCCTGCATGAGCAAATCTTCACTCCAGCGAAAAATTCCTGGCATAGAAGTAATTTCGATTTTTTTGTTACTTCCATCGACAACAAAAAGCGGATAAATAAGTGAGTCAACGGTAAGACGGGTTTCTCTCACCAGTCCACGGATGGTTTCTGATCTTCGATTTCTTCTTGGGCGTTCGAGCATATTTGTTATTCTGAAATGTGTGTATAGAGTTTATGCTGCTATTTAAGGGCTTCAGTAACGCGTGATTTCAAAGCTTCGAAGTCCTTTCTTGAGTTTTCCAATGAATTCAGAATATCATGATCCTTTGCGTTTTCACCAAATGGACTTTCTGCCCCCTGAGATAGTTCTTCAATTGTTGGCAATGTTTTGAGATTGCTTTTCCAATCCATCATATCAGATTGAAGTGTAGTAATGGAATTGAACTTGTCCTTTAACAATGAATAATTCTTCATTTTGGTGCTGTCAGATTGAAGTGTGCTGTCCATTCCTGCCGCGCTGATATCACCATTCAATCGATTGGCATACTCAGAAATGGCAGAATCCAATTGATGGACATCCGCTAACAAGCTTACCTGAATTGTTCGGGCCTTTTTTAAGGTTTCAGATTCTCCGGCAGCACAGGCAATTAGCAGAGAAACAGCAAAAAGTGAAAGGAAAAGATACTTGATGGTTTTCATATCGTTTGATTATTTATTTTTCTTCGGCACAGGATCATATCCAAATGTGCCCCACGGATGGCATTTGGAGATACGCCTTATTCCCAAACCGATGCCTTTTAGTACACCCCATTCCTGAATTGCCTCCACGGCATAGTGTGAACAACTGGGTTCGTGCCGGCACTTTGGCCCAAGCAGCGGCGAGAGTGTCGATTGATAGACGCGAATTGGAAATATGAATATCTTTTTCATCATGCGAAAAAGCGCCTGCGAAGGTAGAAACCATTTGCCATGTTATGACTCCTGATAATGATCAACCAATTTGTTTCAATCCATTCTTGAGATGTTGGTTCGGCTTATCATGCGTTATTCCACCAACTTTCCATATACAAGCCATGCTGCGATCAAAAAAGCAAATGACGATAATATGACATTTACCTTGGGGTTGGGGAGCTTTATCACTCGGACTAAAACAAAAATGAGGATTAGAATCCCTGATATGATGACGAGCTGCCCGATTTCCACTCCCAGATTAAAAAGGAAAAGTTCCTTAATCAGACTGGATGCCTGTGTAAGTATGATGCGCAGGTATGTCGAAAATCCCATGCCATGAATTAATCCAAATCCTGCTGTTACAGCATATCTAACCCAGTCTGTGCCTGTGAACCTGAATTTCAAACTCAAAACGTTCCAGACGGCCGTAATCATGATGGTTATAGGAATCAACAATTCAATAAGATCCGACGAAAACCGGATAATATCCATGGCCGATAGTGCCAGCGTAATGCTATGCCCCACTGTAAATGCCGTAGCCATCCAGATTATTTTTTTCCAATCCAAGTAGCTGTATGGCGCGCACAATGCAAGCAAAAACAGCATGTGATCATAGCCTTGAATATCGGTAATGTGTAAAATGCCTTCAGAAATCATGTGCCAAAAGAATTCAATTTTGCGAAAAAAGTGAATTTCTTTTGATTTTTCGCCACTTTGTTTTCTTGCCCGCTTCAATCGCCGGAGTACTTTCGCGCCAGAATACACCATTCATGAAATACCAGACACCCGCTACCCAAGAACAGGCCCAGGAAATGGGTTTACGTGCCGACGAATTCGACAAAATCTGCGAAATCCTTGGACGGACACCCAATTTCACTGAAATGTGCGTCTATTCTGTGATGTGGAGCGAACACTGCTCCTATAAAAACAGCATTAAGTGGCTAAAAACACTGCCCAAAGACGGTCCTCACATGCTCGTAAAGGCAGGAGAGGAAAATGCGGGTCTTGTTGATATTGGAGATGGAATGGGGTGTGCCTTCAAAATTGAAAGTCACAACCACCCAAGCGCATTAGAACCCTATCAGGGCGCTGCCACTGGTGTAGGCGGTATCAATCGCGACATTTTCACGATGGGTGCTCGCCCTGTTGCTCAGTTGAACTCACTTCGTTTTGGTAAACTCGATAACAACAAAACCAAATGGCTGTTGAGCGGCGTAGTAAAAGGCATTGGTGATTATGGCAATGCATTTGGCATTCCTATTGTTGGCGGAGAAGTGTATTTTGATGAAAGTTATCAGGCCAATCCGTTGGTGAATGCTATGTCAGTGGGACTTATTGACTCAAAAAAAATCATTTCAGCAAAAGCACGCGGCGTTGGAAATCCCGTTTTTATCGTTGGTTCGAGTACAGGTAAAGATGGAATAAAAGGGGCATCGTTTGCCTCAAAAGACATTACAGAAGACAGCGCCAAAGACTTACCAAGTGTGCAAGTGGGTGATCCTTTTCAGGAAAAATTGCTCCTGGAAGCCACAATGGAATTAGCTGGTACCGATGTTATTGCCGGTATGCAGGACATGGGCGCAGCCGGTATTACCTGCAGCACTTCAGAAATGAGTGCAGGTGGTGAAGTAGGAATGGATATCTGGTTGCACAAAGTGCCTACACGCCAACAGGGCATGCAGCCTTTCGAAATATTACTTTCAGAATCACAGGAGCGCATGCTCATCGTAGTGAAAAAAGGCCAGGAAAGTGTGGTTCAGAAAATATTCGAAAAATGGGATCTCAATGCGGTTGAAATAGGCATCGTAACCGAAGGAAATACATTGCGCTATTTCATGGAAGAAGAACTTGTTGGTGAAATTCCTGCCAAGAGTCTTGTCCTCGGCGGAGGTGCTCCGGTCTATGAACGCGAATACAAAGAACCTGCGTATTTCCGTGAATCCAAAAAATTCGATTTCAAAAAAATTGCTGAGCCCAAAGATTATGTTGTGATAGCGCGCCAACTGATGGCCAATCACAACATCGCCAGCAAACGCTGGATTTATGATCAATACGACAGCATGGTAGGCACGGTGAATATGACTACCAACAAGCCAAGTGATGCGGCAGTGGTAAACATCAAAGGAACCAACAAAGCCCTTGTGCTCACCGTAGATTGCAATGCGCGATATGTAAACAACGATCCCGAAGTGGGCACCATGATTGCCGTTGCTGAGGCCGCGCGCAATATTGTTTGCAGCGGTGGAGAACCTAGTGCAATCACGAATTGCCTCAATTTCGGCAATCCATACAACCCGGAAGTGTACTGGCAATTTGTTGGTGCCATCAAAGGAATGAGTGCCGCCTGCAAAAAATTCCAGACTCCGGTTACTGGCGGAAACGTGAGTTTCTACAATCAAACTGCCAACGAAGATGGAACTGCCAAACCGGTATTTCCAACACCGACAATTGGTATGCTCGGTGTAATGAAAGACAAAAGCCTCCACACAACACTCGACTTCAAATACAAAGGTGATCTGATCTATTTGCTTGGAGAACCACGCGAAGACATTAACTCATCCGAATACCTGGCTGCCGTGCATGGTGTGCGCATTTCCCCACCACCCCATTTTGATTTGGAAGAAGAATTTCATTTGCATGAATGTCTTAAAGCACTGATCAAAAATAGTTTTATCAGCTCGGCTCACGACGTTAGTGACGGCGGATTATTTGTAACACTTTGTGAAATGGGCTTGCCCAATTCACTTGGCTTCGACATTGTGACAGACAGCGAAATTCGCAAAGATGCATTTCTGTTTGGAGAATCTCAAAGCCGCGTTGCCGTAACCGTTGTGCAGGATTATGAAGACGACTTCCTGGACATGGTAGGCGATATGAATGTGCCTGTTATTCTGCTTGGACACGTTACCAAAGGCCGCATTACCATCGATGAAGAAAACTTTGGATTTATCGAAGACTATCGCCATCTCTATGAAAACAGTATTGCTGAAGAGATGAGCAGAGGTTGATTCAGGATTTTGCATAAATTCGCACAAACCTTTGTAGTATGCTAAACCGTGTGTTTCTGATCTGTGCTGCTCTTAGCTGCACGATCAATTCATTTTCACAATTGCCTGATGGATGCGTTATCGAAGAAGAATTCGACAGCACCATTTTCAGTTTAATTTCCAAAAACGGGAAGTATGGTATTTTCGATCATTCGGGTGAAGTGGTTACTATTCCTTGCGAATATGATCGAATCGGTGTGCCCGATGAAATTATTCCAGAGCATATACAGGTTTGGAAAGAAGACAAATCCGGGCTCAGCGATATGTTTGGCAATGAAGTGTTGAAGACCGTTTACGACAGTTTGGGGAGATTTGATTACGAGCCTGTGAACTACATTTTAGTCAAGAAAGGCCCATTCTACGGTCTTTATGATGAGGGCGGATTTGAACTCGCAAAACCTATTTACACTTACATCGAACCTTTCGATATGTATTTAATGGGCTATGCCAGGGTAATGAAGGATGGGCTTTGGGGCTTGCTTTCCAATGATGGTATTACTCAGCCATGTATTTATGAAAGCATGGGTCGTTTTGACGACATGATCAAAGACATGGCACTGATAAAATCCAAAGGCCTTTTTGGATTTATGGACAATGCGGGGTATGTGATTGTGCAATGTCAATATGAAAACATCGAAGCCTTTGGACTTATTGGAGAAAATATTGCGCTCGTAACAAAAAAAGGTAAAAAAGGTATTATCAATCCGGAGGGATTTGAACTGATTCCCGCTGAATACGATGAGATCAAAAAAGTGGATGAAAACATTTTGCTTGGAATCAAAAAAGGACAGAAAACCTATTTTGACAATCACGGAGATGAAGTAGACTACGAAGATTAAGTACCTGCCATTCGCACAGATACATTCTTCTCATCTAAGTAATACATTCGCGCAAAATTTGTCACCGCATGGAATTCCTTGAAATGTTGAAAGGCTTGCTTACCGATATCGACGGTACGCTGGAAAGATGGATCGCATTGTATGATACATGGATTTATGTCATACTTTTTATCATTGTCTTTGTGGAAACCGGATTGATTGTTATGCCTTTTCTTCCAGGCGATTCTCTGCTATTTACAGCAGGAATGCTGGCAGCAAGCAGTAATAACGAAGGACTCAGCATTTATTTCTTAATTCCTTTGCTAATCCTAGCTGCATTGTGCGGCGACAACGTCAATTATTTTGTTGGAAGATTCTTCAGTGAACAAATCAAAAAAAGAGATCGTATTCTTTTCTTTAAGAAAGAATACATCACACGTACCGAAGCGTTTTATGCAAAGCATGGCAAACAAGCCATCATCATGGCGCGTTTTGTTCCCATTGTGAGAACCATTGCTCCTTTTGTAGCCGGAGCCGGAAGTATGCCTTACCGGATCTACATTCTCTTTTGTGTGATTGGAGCAATTATCTGGGTTGTAAGTATCAGTTTATTGGGATATTTCCTTGGAAATCTAACCATCGTTCGTGAAAATTTTGAAAAGGTTGTGCTGGGCATTGTTGCGGTTTCTGTGCTGCCAATCATCTACGCATTTCTCAAGTCGAAATTCGGCAAAAAGACGGCATGAGAACTTTTGGTTTAATTGGTAATCCGCTTACGCATTCATTCTCCAAAAAATACTTTGAAGAAAAGTTTGTACAACTCGGAATAGCAGATGCCAGATATGAACTATTTGAACTAAGTTCTTTAGAAGACTACAACCAACTGATAACGGACAAAATTTCCGCTGGTCTTAATGTAACAATTCCCTTCAAGGAGAAAATAATTCCTTTTTTAGACGAAGTAGATGATGAGGCCAATGCAATAGGTGCAGTAAACTGCATTCAATTCAAGAAAGGAAAATCCAAAGGATATAATACCGACGTCTACGGATTTGAAATGTCCGTAAAACCTTTTCTGGAGAATAAATATGAGCGCGCATTGATACTTGGCACTGGCGGTGCATCAAAAGCTGTGGCGCATGTTCTGAAGAAATGGAATATTCCTTTTCATTTTGCAACGCGAAATCCTGTCAAAGAAAATCACCTGGACTATGGAGCGCTTTCTGCGGAAAATATCCATTTCTTTCCATTGATCATCAACACGACACCTCTCGGAACCTTTCCTGATATTGACCAATGTCCAGAGATTCCATTTTCATCACTCAATGCGAATCACTTCCTGATAGACTTGATCTACAATCCCGCGGAAAGCCTTTTTCTGCAAAAAGGAAAAAAAGCCGGCGCTCAGATTATGAATGGCAAACGCATGCTGGAATTGCAGGCAGATAAAAGCTGGGAAATCTGGAATTCTGTCGATTGATTTCACGAATGGTCAGATTCTGGAGAATACCATGCGATGTTGATCACACTTCAATTCATAAATGCGCATCGGCCATTACCTATTCTAAAATACATCTCCGAAAAAAGCTGCACCCAATGATTGGTGTAAACAATAACGATGTGCACACCTATCTCCTCACTTTAGAAATGCATATCTTCGTAACGTCTCTTGACAATCTCTGATTTGGAGAAAACAAAAAAACGTTGGAAATACAACAAATTGAACATATCGACGATGAGGCTTACATGGCTCTGGTGCAGCAATTTGGCGGCATTTTTAATTCAACATCCTGGCTGAAGATTTTTGATTCAAGACTTGTACTTTTTGGAATTTACAGTAGTGACAATAAACTCGAAGGAGCATTTTTTGTTTACAAAGAAATGCGTGGGCCTATTGCCTTTTATCGCACTCCTCCATTCACCCCACACATAGGTCTTATTGCAAATAAAAAGGCTCTAAATACTTCTAAATCACTTTCGGAAACGAAAAAAATCATGGATGTTGTTGCCACATTTTTTGGGGCGAAGAAGATGAGTCTCGTGCATTGCAAATTGCCCTCAAATCAAACCGATACTCAGCCCTTTGTCTGGCATAAATTTAAACTCTCCGTCACCAATTCATACCGGATACATTTAGCACAGGAAATAAAGCAAATTGAAGAACACATGTCGCCCGAGCATCGCAATCACCTCGCGAAAGCAATAAGGGACGGCATTACGTGCGAACAAACCACGGACTATACCCTTGTACAAGGTATGGTTGAGCAAACTATGTCCAGAAAAAGCAATGCAGTGGACACTCATCACATGCAAAAGATTCTTTTCGATTTTGCTACTCCCGAAAACAGTTTCGCCTTTGTTTCAAAAAAGGGCGAATTGGTCATAGGCGCTGCATTTTGCATCTTCGATAAAGAAACATGTTATTACCTCCTTGGTGGTTATCATTCAAAGGAACGTCATGCAGGATCAGGAATATTGTGTATCTACAATTCCATTTTGCACGCCAAAAAAACCGGGCTTTCCACTTTTGATTTTGAAGGAAGTATGTTGCCAGAGGTTGAGAAATTTTTTCGCGGATTTGGTCCAGAACTTTATCCCATTTTTGGCTTTCAAAAGGCTTGGATTCCTTTGGAAATTCTATTTAAATTTCGCAAGCGCCAACTTTTCTGATCGAAAGAAAGTCCTGAAATTCGCCCAGCACGACCCATTTACCCGTTATCAGCTTCATCCATTCACAGCAATGGAATATGTTATCTTTGACAGGCTCTAAATCACTCTGGGTGCGTATTAAAAAGGTAATCGATCAACTTCATATTGGAAATGCCCTGAAACTTTCGGCGGCTACAGCAATTGGGCAAGTTATTACGTATGCCGCGGCGCCAATTCTAAGTCGCCTTTTCAGCACCGAAGATTTTTCCAAATTTGCATTGTACTACGCGTGGGTCGTGCCATTGGCTGTTCTTTCCACCTTTCGCATAGAATTCAGTATTCCCAATACTCCAGCTGTTCACAATGCATTTTCCAACGCCCGATTGGCCCTGAAATGTTCGTTCATTTGGACCGTTGCAATTTCAGTTCTGATTTTCGTTTTTTACCTCATAGGGCTGGAAATCACGTATATCGAGACATTGATTCCAATTGGGATGTTGGCCGTTTCCATTCCACAGGTGTTCAATTTCCTGTCAACCCGCCTTCAATTGTACAAACTGAATGCATTGTACCGCATTACAAATAATCTGGTGCTTAACGGTGCCTCTTTACTTCTGGGATACATTTTCATGGGGCCAATAGGCTTGGTGGCAGGATTTTTAATCGGGCAATGTGCAGCAAGTATTCTCCTGTACTTTGGGATTTACAGCCGAAAACCTGGTCTTTCAAATAGTGACAACAATGCTTCTTCCGCTCCTGAAACTTCAAATAAACTAAGTTCTTTCAAAAATTATATCCTGTTTAACACACCTCAGGGCATCATCGAAACACTGCAGCTAAGCGGCACTATCTGGTTGCTAAATCTACTATTTGGTGAATCCAATGCCGGACTATATTACCTCTGTTGGAGAATTATTCAGGCACCAATTACTCTAGTAAGCAACGCCATCTTTATTGTTCAATTTAATAAAGCATCATCGCTCCGGCTTGAAGGATTGAATTATGTTGCTCTCATTCGAAGTACCTCTTTTTATCTTTTCTTGATTAGTTTAATTGGTGGTGCAACGCTATTTCTTTTCGGGCCTCCGTTGTTCGCATTTGTTTTTGGCGAAGAATGGCGTTCCGCGGGCGAAATGGCCAGATACCTTTCACCCTGGTTTGTCCTCAATTTTACCGTTTCGCCCTTCTCCTTCGCTTCCATTATCGAAAAAAAACAACGCACTTCTTTTGTCATAACTACAGTCGATCTTGTTGGAAAACTCGCAGGTTTGTATGTCGGGTTTCTTTACAACGACATACTTTTGGGCACGCTTCTTTTTTCAATTACCAGTTGCCTCGTGCTCATCTATTCACTTTTTTGGTATTTTAAGTTGGCCTCATGAAAGACTTACCCGCGAAATACAAACCATTATTCGCGTTGCTTTTTACTGCAGCCGCCTGGATTGGCATTGGCATGAGCTATCACTCCGTTTACGTATTGCATTTCTTTATTCCTTTCGCACTTTTTTATGTTTTATCAGAATGCACAACATCCATCGCTAAAAATTTTTTCGTACTCTTCTGGCCGTTGGTTTTGGCTATGTTTTCCATCCATCTCTTGCATGTAAACTATCTTGAACCAGCTCTTCGCCATCTTATCATCCTCTCCATTGGCAGTGTTGTTGCCTTGTTCTTCGCACTTTTCAAACCGGCCTTTTCCGAAGGTTCAAAACTCAATAAGTTGCTGGGCACATTGATTCTCCTGGAAGCTGCCGTGGGCCTTGTAGAATGTTCCGGTCTTTTGCGCTGGCCTGTAAGCAGTATCTCAGAAGTGAATGTTCTTCTTGGGTATCCCAATCTCATAGAGAAATTTTCAGGTGATGCCGGAGCATTATTGTACCTTCAAAAATCGCCAACTGGTTTTCATTGGAATCCAAATGATTTTTCATTGGCCATGTTGATCGCTTTGCCATTTTTACTGGTAAGAAAAAATACAATTTCAAATTCAATCATCGTTCTATCCTTTTTGTTTTTGTTTGTTATGGCTGGCGCCAGATGGATATTTCTGATTGCAATAATGGTATTCGTAGCTGGCTTCTTCATTCGCGTATTTAATAAAAAAATGTTGATATTCTCGCTCTCCAGTGCACTTCTGATGAGTAGCAATTTTTTATTTCTCGGTCCTCAGAAATGGATCAAATTTGAAGAAATGAAAGTGAGTTATTACTCAAAACTTGGATTTGAGTTTGACAATTTGAAAGAAGACAATTCAGGAGGAACACGAATCGGTCTTTTCTTCAGAGCACTCGATATGGTTAAATCTTCTAACGGCATGGGAGTTGGCGGCGGACAAGCTCAGGTTATTATCGCCAATGAAGGTGGTATTGGAAAACACCATGATTCTTCTGTACACAATTTTTGGCTGGAGTGGCTGGCCGAAGGAGGAGCGATTGCTGAAATACTGTTCGTTCTTTACTATCTGCTGCTTTTACGAGGAACCTACCTTCATTCTCGCAAAAATAAAAATGATGTTATTCCTCTGCTTCTTTTTATTGCGCTCATTGTTTTTTTCCTTGGCTCTCTAAGTTTATCATCTTGCCTTTATTTCCTTCCCATGTATTTGTTATTCGGCATTGCTTCGGGATGGCTTATTCATACCAATCAATTACAATCAACTTTGAACAGTAAAAAATAACGTGAGTCAAAACCGGGTTAAAATATTACTCGTTGCCGATGCACAATCTTCGCATACGGTAAAATGGGCCAGGGCACTTATCGATCGCGGACTCCAGGTGCATATTTTTTCTTTCCGGCCATCAACGCTCCTGCCATTGGATATAGTAACTGTTGCCAGAAAATATCCGTCGGGTAATTCCAGATGGAAGAAGGTCTTTGAGTTGTTTTATTTCTACACAACAGGTGAATTAAAAAAACTAATCAAAAAACAAAGTCCAAATGTTTTGCACGCACACTACGCAAGCAGTTACGGACTTGTGGCCAGGTTAACTAAATTCCATCCATTTTATATTTCTACCTGGGGAAGCGATGTATTCGCATTTCCCCGAAGCAATTCACTATCAAAGAATATTCTTACCGGCAATCTGCAAAAAGCAGACAAGGTGTTCGCTACATCGCATACCCTTCAAAAAGAAACTGCCCTTTATACAAATAAAAATATTGAATATGTTCCTTTTGGCGTTGACACAGAAATATTTTCTCCGGAAATTGATTTGAAAAATGACAACTCCATTAGAGTCGGTTTAATGAAATCGATGGAGTACATTTATGGAGTTGATTTACTACTTCGCGCTTTTCAGATTCTTCTTTCAGAAAATAAGACTTCAAAAATTGAACTCCATTTATACGGTGATGGCAGCCAAATATCCAATTTAAAAGAACTCGCTATACTTCTCCATCTAAACGACTCTGTTTTCTTTCATGGCAGAATACCGCCTGATTTGGTGCCTTCCGTTGTGAAACAATTTGACATACTTGTCAATCCATCCCGCGAAGAAAGTTTCGGAGTTGCCGTTGTAGAAGCAATGGCGTGTGAGGTACCAGTAGTTGTAACACGTGTTGGTGGTTTAACAGAAGTTGTCGACGACGAAATAAACGGACTTATCGCCAACCCCGAAGACCATCAACATTTGGCAGCACAATTGCAACGCCTTGTAGACTCACCTGAATTGAGAAAATCATTGGGTAAATCGGGCAGACAAAAAGTGCTAAACGAATATGACTGGAATAAAATAATGGATGACGTTGTAAAAAAGTACTATCTACCCCTCAAAAAATCATGAGCACTATTGCACTTCAGGATAAAGTCGCCATTACAATTCCTTGCTACAACGAGGTTGCTTACATTGAAAAATGTATCATGTCATTTATTCAACAAAACTATCCTGCTCAATGTATTTCCATCTTTGTTGCAGACGGAATGAGCACTGACGGCACCCGTGAAATCATTCAAAAATTAGGAACTCAATATCCACAGGTAATTCTCATAGATAACGTCGCAAAAGTTACTCCTGTTGCCCTAAATCTCGGCACAAAAGCCAGCGATGCTCCTATCCAGATCATCTTTGGTGCCCATGCCGAAGCCAATCCTGATTTCGTTTTGGAGTGTGTAAAAAGCCTTGATGAAAATCCGAATGCAGGTTTAGTAGGCGGCATTATTGAGAATGTTTACGAAACACCTACTTCAGAAATTATCGGCAAATCCATGTCTTCACTCTTTGGCGTTGGCAACGCACATTTCCGAACCGGAACCGCCGAAGGAGAAGTTGATACCGTTGCATTTGGGGCTTACCGTAAAAAAGTGCTGGAAGAGGTCGGTTATTTCGATGAAGATCTTGTGCGAAATCAGGATGATGAATTGAGCTACCGCATCCTCAAAGCAGGTCATAAAATTATACTTCATAAAAAAATACGTAGCACTTATTTTGTGCGTGGATCTTATGGCAAATTATTTAAGCAATACTACCAATATGGCTATTGGAAAGTCTATGTAAATAAAAAACACAATGCCATTACTACAATTCGTCAACTTATACCATTTGGATTTGTATCCCTCCTCCTATTAGGACTTCTGACCATTCTGGCATTCAGACCTTTTCTTTTCATTTATCTGGCTGGTATATTGATTTACCTGCTCACTTCAGCCCTATTTGCATCACGAAAAGCCAATTCAGGCAAAGAAGTTCTTGGTTTGATGTTTGCTTTTGCCATTCTTCATTTCAGCTATGGATATGGATATCTGGTTGGAATTGTAGATTTTTATGTGCTGGGCAAAAAACCCGGTGCACGAAATACTGAAATAAGTCGCTAAGTTTGTTTTTTCTGTATGGAAATTCATTGTTTTGGTATCAAAGAAGTAAACACTATCAACGTTTTCTATGGCTCGTACATTTCCCATATTGATCCTATTTTTGCTCATGTCTGACGGTATTCAAAGCCAGGTATTGCCAACTGGCACCAGCAAGGTGATCCGCGAAGAATTGCCGGCAATCTGGCAGTTTCGGCAACAGGAGGCTCAAGACGAAAAGTGGTTGCCGGCGTCGGTTCCGGGTTGCGTGCATACGGACCTCATTCAGAACAATATTATCAAAGATCCTTTTTTGGGAACAAATGAAAAAGATTGTCAATGGGTGGGTGAGAAAAACTGGGTGTACAAAACAGATCCTTTTTCTATCAACGATGGAATCCTCAAACAGGAGATAATCCGCATGCGTTTCAATGGACTTGATACCTACGCCAAAGTTATTCTTAATGGCGAAGTCGTATTGCAGGCAGAAAATGCACATCGCTCGTGGGAAATTGATGTGAAAAACAAACTTAAAAAAACGGACAACGTCATTGAAATCATTTTCGAATCAGCGTTGACCGTTGGAGAAAAAAGACTGAAAGAACTCAACTATCCACTCCCCGGAGAAGCCATACGCGCCATTACCCGAAAACCACAATTCCACTATGGCTGGGACTGGGGACCTAAATTGATTACAAGCGGAATTTCAAAACCGATTGAAATCATTGCGTATGATTTCGCACGTTTTACAGATATTCACATCGAACAAAAAGAGGTAACCTCAGAGAAAGCCAGTATCAAAACGACCTTTCAAATTCACTCCGCAAAAACTGAAAATGCCAAAGTGGTATTTGAAATGATTCGAACAGGAGATATCTGGACTTCGGATGTGGATCTCAAAAAAGGAATGAACCTTGTCGAATTACCGATCGACATCGAATTCCCATACCTCTGGTGGTGCAATGATCAGGGCAATCAGAACTTGTATGAATTCAATGCCTGGCTGCTGCACAACGACGAAGTTTTGGATACAGAAAAAGTGCGCACAGGATTGCGTTCGATTGAACTGTTAACTGAGAAAGACAGCATCGGAGAGTCCTTCTATTTTAAGTTGAATGGAAAACCAGTATTCGTAAAGGGAGCAAACTATATTCCAATAACCTACTTTCCTGCACAGGCAACAGAATCCGATTACAGAAAGTTACTTCAAAGTTGCAAGGATTCGCATTTCAACATGCTCCGTGTTTGGGGCGGTGGCGTCTACGAAGACGACAAATTTTACAACATGTGTGATGAGATGGGTATCATGGTATGGCAGGATTTTATGTTCGCCTGCAGCATGTATCCGGCAGATAGTTTGTTTGTTGTAAACGTAATGGCCGAAGCAGATGAACAAACGATTCGACTCCGCAACCATCCCAGTATGGCCTTGTGGTGCGGCAATAATGAAAACGCCGAAGGATGGGCACGGTGGGGATGGCAAACAGGTTTGAGTGTAAAAACACAAAACCAATTGTGGCGTGCATACAAAGATATTTTTGATCTCACACTTACCAAATATGTTAAAAAGAACACCAATATCGACTATTGGGAAAGTTCACCCAGATACGGAAGAGGTGATGCCAAAAGCCTGGTAGAAGGCGACTCCCATTATTGGGGAATTTGGCATGACGAGGAACCATTTGAAGTAATGAATACGAAAGTGCCGCGTTTTATGAGTGAATTTGGCATGCAAAGTTTTCCTTCAGCAGAAGCCTTAAGCGCAATGACTGATGGTCGACCTGTGAACTACACTGATCCGGGTTTTGCTCAGCATCAGAAACACAATCGCGGATTTAAACTGATGGATAAATACATGGAAAACTGGTATCCAAAAGTACCTCACGATAGCATTGCTCAATACGCTTTCATGACAGAGGTTGTTCAAGCCGAAGGCATTGGTTTGGGCATCGAAGCGCATCGCAGAGGTATGAATCGGTGCATGGGAACTATGTACTGGCAGCTCAATGATGTGTGGCCTTCATTTTCATGGGCTGGCATCGATTACAAGGGTCATCCCAAACTACTTCACGATTATCTCAAAGTCATTTATGCTCCTCAATTGATTTCAATTACTGCAGACAATGGCATTCTCAATATCTGGTGGATTAGTGACAACTTCAGGAAAGATGAAGACGCCAAACTCAGTTTTACTATTCGCGATGCTGAAGGCAAAATTTTGTTTACTTCCGACGTTACGGACGTCAAACTCATTTCAGGATCACACATCATTTATACTGATAAACTTGCACGTCTCTTGCCAAAAATGGATTTAAAGGACAAAATTATTTCGGTGCGAATCGAAGGCAGTGAACTTTTCACACGGGAGATCAAATTGAGTTATCAAAGCCCTGAAGCATTGGTTCCACAAGTTGTCAAAACAAGTCGTGAAGATTTCTTAAGCGGCAAAAAACAACAGGGTTACCAAATTGAATTTCATAAGCTGAAGGAAATTAAGTTGAAATAAATATTCTCAGAATTTCACAACGAGTTTATTGACAGTCTCACCCGAGGCTTTTGAAATTAAATCAGTTTCGTATGATCGTATGTCTTCATTTTCTACAGATACTTCCACCTTGTATTTGAAATTTAGCGGAAGGTTGATGCGGGCATATCCTGCCTTATCGGTGAATACTTCGGTTATCAATTTTCCTGTAGATGCGCTATACACTTTTACGCTTGCACCTTTGATGGCTTTGCTGTTGGATTCTTCTTCCACTGTGCATAAAATTTGCCCGAAGCTGCTGCGCTCATAGCCTGCAGAAATCAATGGGTAATTCGATACATCAATGCGGTATAAATCGCGTTCACCCAGACTGTTCTCATACTCCGCCGCAATCAGCATGGTTTTATTGTCGCTTGTAAGAGAAAACGTTGATTCTTCATTTACAGTATTGATGGGATATCCAAGATTGATGGGAACACTCCAGGCGCCGTTTACATACTCTGTTTTAAAGATGTCGTAACTGCCCATGGTTTGATGGCCATTGGAAGAAAAATAAAGCGTCTTGCCATTTGGATGAATAAAGACAAATTTCTCATCATTATCCGTATTGATTACGTCTCCCAGATTTTTTGGCGATGTCCATTGTCCGTTCTTTTTGCTCGAAACATAAATATCACCCTGACCCAAACCCTCTGGGCGCTCACTTACGAAATACAAGGTATTCCCGTCTGCAGTAATGCACACTGAACCTTCAAAATAGCTGGTGTTTATGGGGCGTTGCAGTTTGGTCGCTACTGCCCAGGCCTGCGCATTCTTATCAAATTCTGAGTAATAGATATCGCCTGTTGTGGTAACTGTATTCTTGTAAACATACATCCCCGAACCATCTGGAATAATGCTGAGAACCGCATCATATGTTTCTGTATTCAATTCACCAGGCACACCAGTCGCCTTTTCCCATTCTCCGGTTTGTGGATTCAATTCTGTATAATACACATCCTCAAAAAATTTATAATCTCCCATTTCATCAATTGCTCCGCCTTTGGTATCACTTCTTCTGGAGGTAAATACAATTGTCTTACCATCTGCAGTCACACTCGGAGTATAATCGTCGAAACGCGAGTTGATGCCCTCACCCATGTTTTCAATTTTCACATCCGCAGGACGTTCCATCATTTCTTTCGCAAACTGACATTGCGAGATATAATCATTTACAACTTCAAATTCCAGACTTTTTGGTTTTTGAACTGCTCTGTAAAGTTCATAATACGAAATGGCCTTATCCAACTGCGCGGTGCGATGGTAGATATTGCCATAAAACAAATTGGTTTCAGTACTTACCCTGGCATTTGCAGCAACAGCCTTGTTCAAATATTCTTCTGCCAGTTTGTACTTTTTCAGAAAATAATGGCACTCCGCAGTTCCATAAAGGGCTTGTGAATTGCCTGGATCAGCTTGCAATACCTCACGAAAAATGGTGAGGGCACCGCGCATATTGTTTTCGTTGTATTCGTGACGGGCAGCGAGCAATCTTGGGGTAATCAACGCCTGATCCATGAATTTGACATCAGTAGTATCTTCCTGTCCAAAAACATTCAGTGAAACAACACATCCCAATAAACAACAAGCTGCGATTTTCGAAAAGTTCTTCATTCCTATATTAAATTAACAAGGGGTTAAAGTTAGTCAAACATATTGCCAAAGAAGTTGCATGCCAATTACTATTCCATAATTTTTCAAGAACGCCAATTCCTATCAAGAATTGTTTAAAAAAGCCTGTTGAACCAGCCCTCCAAGGAATACTTTTGCCAAAAAACAGCCCGTGCAGGTAATAACCGAAAGTGATAGCCATTACGACGACCTCGAAAAAATGCCGTTGAATGAACTTTTGTCTTCCATCAACAAGGAGGACAAAAATGTTCCCTTAGCGGTTGAGAAAGCCATTCCAGCCATTGAGAATTTAGTGAATGCAGTAGTTGGGAAAATGAAAAAAGGGGGCCGACTATTTTACATCGGTGCCGGAACCAGCGGGCGATTGGGTATTGTGGATGCCAGCGAATGTCCGCCGACCTTCGGGGTAGAACACGGACTGGTAATTGGCATAATCGCCGGTGGTGATCGCGCCATTCGGTACCCTGTTGAATTCGCAGAAGACAATACAGAGCAAGGCTGGAAAGACTTGCAGGAGCATGCAATAACGACCGACGACTGTGTGATTGGCATTGCGGCTTCAGGCGGTACACCCTACGTAGTTAGCACCTTGCGCAAATGCCGCGAAATGGCTATTACAACCGGATGCATTACCTGCAATCCCGGTTCACCGGTTACACTGGTTTGCGATTTCCCTGTAGAAGTTGTCGTGGGTCCCGAATTCGTGACTGGAAGCACACGTATGAAAAGCGGAACGGCGCAAAAACTCGTATTGAATATGCTGAGCACCGCTGTTATGATTCAGCTTGGAAAGGTAAAGGGCAACAAAATGGTAGATATGCAGCTTAGTAATCACAAGCTCGTGGGTCGGGGAACACACATGGTGATGGATGCAACAGGAATCGGACAAGATGCTGCAGAAAAACTCCTCAAAGAAAACGGCAGCGTGCGAAAAGCAATTGATGCATTTGCTAAATCCAAACCAGGGAATTAAGTGCATACACTGGAACCATATTACAACTGGCGTGGTTTCTACGTTGCAAGCGAAGATCCTTACTCTCCCTTTTTCGATCGTGAATATTCTGAATTCGAATATTCGCAAAAAATTTACGACTATTATATCCATCCGCAATGGGACAATTTCGGAAGTCAGACGCTTTTCATGAAAATACTGTATGCATCTTATGACGAAGGCTTTGCTATCATCGAACTCATGGGCGAGTGGAATGATTTGCTGTACAACGACATTATGTTTTTGAAACGTGAAATTGCGGAAACCATGATGTCTCAAGGCATTCAAAAATTCCTATTAATTGGCGAAAATGTGCTGAACTTCCATTCCGGAGACGACAGCTATTACCAGGAATGGTTTGAAGAAGTGAATGACGAAGATGGTTGGATCGCACTTTTAAATTTCCGTGATCACGTGCTTGAAGATTTTGAAAGTGCGAATATTGACAGCTATTTTGTGTTGGGTGGCAAACTCAATGAAATGAGTTGGCGAACCATGAATCCCGATCAGCTTTTTCAATCGGTCGAAAAACAGGTAACAAAACGACTGGGAGCCTGATCAGAGTTGCAACAATTGCACAACTTTGCGATCTGCCGGAAAGGCAAAATCACCTTCATCCAGATTTTCTGCTGAAACCCATCGAAATGATTCTTCATCCTTTTCGGCTTGTAGAAAATCAAATCGCTTTGTACTTGTCCTGAATATTGCTTCAGATTTCAGCCTCGCCAGATAATAAATTGAAATCACCTGATCATCCGGCCTGAAAGCAGATTCAATAAAAAAATCTGTGGTATAAAAATGATCTATGACCTCAATTTCCTGACCAAGCTCTTCCATTGCTTCACGCTGCAAACATGCTGCAATGCCCTCGCCCCACTCCAGGCCACCTCCCGGGAATTTGGTATACTTCTCACCGCGTATTATTTCATCAGAAACCAGGATGTTGCCGGCTTCATCAAAAAGTAAAAAATAGATCCGGATATTGAATCGCTTGTTATTCATTTTTCAAAGTTGTTTAGGCAAATGAAGTACTTGGTTTCAAAGCGCGCAGCATCTCGCGTTTTCCCGGTGGTCCGGGTAATCGTTCCACCTCCCAGCCCGCAGTTTGCAAGTCGCGCCTTACCTGGCCTTTTGCGCAATAAGTAACAAGTACAGCTCCCGGATTGGAAACAGCAAATAGTTTCTGAAATAGTTCGATGGTCCACATTTCTGGCTGAACCGGCGGACCAAAGGCATCAAAGTAAATGAGATCGAATGTTCGTTCTGCATCAAATTCCTGAAGTGATATCTGTATTTTGTGCAGTCCAAATTCACCATCAAGAGCTACAAGAGTGTTCCAATCCGCTTCATGCAATTGTAAAAACTTTGCCCGATCTGAATCGGATGATTCGTGAGCATAGTTGAGGTTTGAAATAACCGACAAGTCGAGTGGATTCGTTTCAAGTGCAGTGTATGTAATTTGTTTTGCCAGAGTACCATTGGCAAGCATCGTCAGCCAGGCATTTAACCCGGTTCCAAATCCGATTTCAAGAATCGAAATAAACTCCTTTTCCATCGGCAATTGATGCAATCCGGATTCTATGAAAACGTGCATCGATTCGCGCAAAGCACCATGCCGGCTGTGATAAGTCTCCCCTAAGGAAACATTCAAAAGCGAGGAGCTTCCATCACCCGTTGTAATAAGCTGTATGTCGTTTGGGTTTGTCAAAAAATGCCAATAGTTCGCGGTTGTATAATGATGAACGAATACATTTACACCCAGAACATCATTTCTATGGCAAAGAAACAACCAACAGCAACAAACAAAACCAAACAAACCAAATCCAAAAACATTGTCAATGAAAAATCATTGCAATTTCTGGAACGATACATCAACAACGCGGCTCCTACAGGATTTGAATCGCCCGGTCAACAAATGTGGCTGGACTACATCCGCCCATACGTTGACGAGTACATCGTAGATACTTATGGAACCGTAGTTGGGGTAATTAACCCTTCGGCCAAATACAAAGTGGTGGTAGAAGCACATGCCGACGAAATTTCGTGGTTTGTGCATTACATTACCGGTGATGGCTTTATTTATTTGCGTCGCAATGGCGGAAGCGATCACATGATTGCTCCAAGTAAACGCGTGAACATCCACACTCCCAAAGGCATTGTAAAAGGTGTGTTTGGCTGGCCAGCGATACATGTACGCGACGCTGGTAAAGAAGAAGCACCAAGTATGAAAAACATCTTTTTGGACGTAGGCGCAAGTTCAAAGGATGAAGTGGAGAAACTCGGAATTCACATTGGCTGTGTATGCACTTTTGAAGATGAGTTCATTGTGCTCAACGACCGCTATTATCTGGGTCGTGCGCTCGATAACCGCATTGGTGGATTTATGATTGCCGAAGTAGCCCGTATGCTCAAAGAAAACAAGGACAAATTGCCATTCGGAGTTTATTTCACCAACAGTGTGCAGGAAGAAGTTGGTTTGCGGGGAGCTGAAATGATTGCTAAAC
>JBJXFC010000021.1:0-9169 GCA_046153915.1 Flavobacteriales bacterium | reverse complement strand
GTAGTCACACTGTTTTGTTTGGATACCCCGCGCATCTGCATGCAGAGATGATGGGCTTCGATAACCACTGCCACTCCATGCGGATTGAGTGTATTCTGTATACTATCACGAATCTCGATGGTAAGTCGCTCCTGTACTTGCAACCGACGAGCAAAAACATCTACAACACGGGGAATTTTGCTTAAACCTACAATTTTTCCATTGGGAATATAGGCTACGTGGGCTTTCCCAAAAAATGGAAGCATGTGGTGCTCGCACAAGCTGTAAAGTTCAATGTTTTTTACCAAAACCATTTCACTGTAGTCCTCATCAAACATAGCGCTTTCGAGAATGGCAGCGGCATCCTGATCATACCCCTGTGTAAGGTATGTATACGCCTTTGCCACGCGCTCGGGGGTCTTTAACAAACCCTGACGACTGGCATCTTCACCAATTTGATTGAGTATTGTAAATACACTATCCGCCATCTTTTGTTCCTGCGGAGAAAGTTCCTTTTCTTGTTCTTTCATGGTATACTAATGGGTGAAATGACTATTGTTCCGGACCAAAATATTCTACAATATTGTTTTCGGTCTCATACACTTTAACGCTATGCAATTTGCAAGTGTCAGAGTTTATACTGAATTCCAGTTGCTCCCAAATCGCAATGGCCACATTTTCGCAGGAAGTCATTTTTCCATGCATAAAATCGACATCCAGATTGAGGTTTTTATGATCCACTTTGGATAAAACCTTATCTTCAATGAGATCACTCAGGTATTTTAAATCGATGCAATAGCCGGTATCTGCCTGTGGTTCGCCCTTTACAGTTACAAAAAGATCATAGTTGTGTCCGTGCCAATTGGGATTGGCACATTTGCCAAAGGTTTTAAAGTTGGTTTCATCATCCCAGGTTGGATTCCACAACTTGTGAGCTGCATTGAAGCGCTCACGGCGTGTTACATAAACGATTTTTGACATGCGTTGAGTTCAATAAACGTTACAAAGATAGGCTTAGCATAGCTTAACATCTGTCAAAGGATTGTTGTGTGGTTACATTTGCCTACCCAAAGGCTTTTCATTTTAGAAAACAGCCTTCTAAAGTTTACGATCATGATAGTTATTACCGGTGCCGCAGGTTTTATTGCATCCTGCCTGATTACCCGACTCAACCACGACCGCTTTTTTGACCTCGTTTTGGTGGACGACTTCAGCCATGAAGAAAAGAGTAAAAACTACGAGGGCAAAACCTATAAGGAACTTGTAGATAGAAAAACTTTTTCGGAATGGCTGCGCAAAAACGAAGATCAGGTGCAATTTGTTTTTCACATTGGTGCTCGCACAGATACTACTGAATTCAATACAGCCATATTCGACGAACTCAATCTTCACTACACCCAGGAAATCTGGAAATTGTGCACTGAGTTTGCCATTCCGCTTGTATATGCATCTTCAGCTGCTACTTATGGCGACGGCGCATTTGGTTACAAAGACGACCACTCCATCATTCCAAATTTAAAGCCACTTAACCCTTATGGTGATAGCAAGAACAATTTTGATATCTGGGCATTGCAACAGGAGGAATCACCTTTCTTCTGGGCTGGCCTCAAGTTTTTTAATGTGTATGGTCCCAACGAATACCACAAAGGAAGAATGGCTTCCGTCATTTTTCATGCTACCAATCAGATTGCTGCAACCGGTAAAATGAAGTTGTTTCGTTCACACAATCCCAACTACACCGACGGCGGCCAAATGCGCGATTTTGTCTATGTAAAAGATGTGGTAGAAGTGTGTATGTTTCTGATGCATCATCGCAAAAATTCGGGTATTTATAACCTTGGAAGTGGCAAGGCACGCACTTTTCTGGATCTTACACTTGCCACTTTTAAGGCAGTGGGTAAAACACCCGATATCGAATTCATGGATACACCAATTGATATCCGAGATAAATACCAGTATTTTACCGAAGCCGATATGCACAAACTGCAATCAATCGGATACACCGTGCCCTTTCATACTCTCGAAGAAGGCATTCAGGATTACGTAGGCCATTATTTACTTCAGGGACAGAAAATTTATTGATCTGCATATGACTGACATCACGCACTCCCTTTTTCATGGTCTAAAAGTTTGTGATCTCAGCACGGTGCTTGCAGGACCATCTGTAGGAAGTTTTTTCGCAGAACTTGGCGCCGAGGTTATCAAAATTGAAAATCCGCGCACTCATGGTGATGTAACACGCTCCTGGAAACTCGCCAGCGAAGATGCCAACTCAATCATGTCGGCTTATTTCGCAAGTGTAAACGTTCGGAAAAAATATGTTTGGCTCGATTTGGTTTTGGATCGTGAAAAACTTAATACATACATCGCTCAATCCGATATTCTAATAGCCAATTTCAAAGCAGAAGATTATGATAAGTTTGGTTTGGAGAAAGATCAACTTCATGCTCTTAATCCCCGCCTGATAATTGCACGTCTTAAGGGATTTGACAGCGATGAAAACCGCGTGGCGTATGATATTGCACTGCAGGCTGAAACCGGTTTTATGTATATGAACGGAACCCCGGAAAGTGGCCCCGTGAAGATGCCTGTTGCATTGATTGACGTGCTGGCTGCACATCAACTCAAAGAAGGTATTCTAAGTGCACTGCTGGTGAGAGAACGCACCGGCAAAGGCTCTCAGGTTGATTGCAGCCTGGAAAAAGCAGCACTCGCTTCGTTGGTTAATCAGGCTACGAATTATCTCATGGCTGGTCATATACCACAGCGCATGGGATCTCTCCATCCCAATATTGCTCCTTATGGTGAAATTTTTGAATGTGCAGATCAAAAACAATTGGTGCTGGCATCTGGCAGCGACAAACAATTCGGGAAAATTTGCGAAATACTTTCAATGCCAGAGACTGTGCGGGATCCACGGTTTGCTAACAATCAATTGAGGGTGGTAAATCGGAAGGCTTTGCAGGAATTCATGACACCCATTTTTAAAACACGTGACAGGGAAAGTTGGATGAATGATTTTATAGAGAGCGATGTGCCAGCGGGTGCCATTCGAAGCATGGACGAAGTGATGGAAAATCCGATTGCTAAATCGATGCTGATTGATGAAGTAATTGATGAAATTGAAACACGTCGGTTGTCGGGTGTGGCATTTCAACTAAGCACTTAAATTTAAATCATTTCTTACCGTTGGAAATCCAGCGAGAATTTCTTTGATGGATAGTTTCTGTTGTGCATTGATTGCACTTGAAAGTACTGGAACAGCAAGTCTTTTGGTAATCCAGAAAAAGCAGAAATGCGGGGTTTCCGAAACCCGATACATCTCATCCCAGGATCTTTTTAATTCAAAACTTTCTCCTTTGATATGGATAGAAAGCATGTCCAAATCGAATGCAAGTTCTTCACTAATCAATGGATTTTTGCGAAAATTCTGCCTCGCCAGCAAAACAACCATTAAGGGAATTACAACAACACAGCCTATAAAAAGCAGTTTGTAAAGAAGAATATGCATATTGAAAAAAGTGAACACAATCAAGAGGAAATACAAGCTGATCCTCCACCAATTGTCCAGTGTTAAGGCTAGTGTTGCCCGAAGGTATTCCTTGAAATTCAGACGGGAAGAGAATTGCACTTGCATAACACCGAATCAGTTTTGTTTTTTGAAAATATAACCACCCTTCGTTGCTCCCCAAACCTGTTTGCCATCTGCGCTCCAACCCTGATCCCAACTGCGCATTTCGGTGTCGCTAAGATTCACTTTGGCTGTCGCATATTTTGCTCCACTGCGCTCGCTTGGACATGTGTTTTCTTCGGTAGCACCTTCAAATGTTTTGGTAAGATCATTGAATATGAGATACACCTCACAACCATCTTTCAATTGCAATGAATCGGGTGTGATGCTGTTGAAAATAGCGTCATCTGACTTTTTACCCACAAAACGCACCGGATTGCTGACCAAATAAATGTGGCTGACAAAATGTGTTTCATCCACTTTTTCTACCTTGTAAAAACGCTGTCTGTAGGGCTTATCAAGAGAAGTTGACATGGCTTGTTCAACGTAGAGATAAAAAAGTGTATTGCTTTTTTGCCAGACGGGAACCATGCGCAACCGAATATCGAAGTAATCAGTGTCGTTTTTACTTTGTTCCTCACTGCTGAAATCTCCTTGCATGCACTGATACAGGTAGGTAAAATTGTCCATCCTTCGCTGGCCATCGGAGGTGTTTTCCCAATTTTGAGTAGAGACAGTTGGTCTTTTTGTGCAGCTTGCCGTCCAAACAGCCAGAGAAATTAGAATAGGGAAATAATAACGCATACTGTAAATAAAGTCGCGAAATTAGCCCAAAGCAATCCAATTCGTCAATCTTTGGCAGCGGCGCGATTAAGACGATCGTTGATGGCCAAACCCAGTCCGTCTTCGGGTACCAATTCGGCTACAATCAGATCAATTTCTGAAGCATCCAGTTCGCGCATCATTCCAAATAAATTTTGTGCTGCAATGCGCAAATCACCGCCGGGTGAAAGTACCCGCTTTACGGGTACATCATAATTTGTCTTAAAGGATAAAACACCACAAATGAGATTGGGATTTTCACTGAGTATTTTATCAATCCGGCCAATCACCATTTTTTTTCTGGGCGAATAGTGGCTCACCAGCATACCCGGAGCCTGCATGGCCGTAGGGTTATCCGTGCTTTGTGGACGGACTTTTACGTGTCCAATAGCATTCTGAATATCTGCAACCGGAATGCCTCCGAGGCGCAGAATTTCGACTTCATCGCCGATGCAATTTACGATGGTAGACTCCACTCCTATCTGGCATGAACCACCATCCAGAATCAGCGGTATTCTTCCCTTGAGTTGGTCGTAAACATGCCTCGCGCTTGTTGGAGAAATGTAACCGAATGGATTGGCACTTGGAGCAGCCAATGGAAAAGGTAAACTGCTCAACAATTCCAGTGCAAGCGCATGATTGGGCACGCGCAAGCCAACACTATCCATGCCTGAGGTAACAAGATCCGGAATAAGTCGATTGCGTTTTACGACGATGGTAATTGGTCCCGGCCAGAATTGTTCTGCCAATATGCGCGCCTTATCGGTGATATTCTCTGCATACAAGTCCATTTGATCAGCACTGTGCAAATGGACAATCAAAGGATCAAAAAGAGGTCGCATTTTCGCTTCAAAAATGCGAGTCACGGCTTCCGGATCAAGCGCATTGGCTGCAAGACCATAAACTGTTTCTGTCGGAATTGCAACAGTATTACCGCTTAGCAAAAAACGGGCAGCAAGCTCACTATCTGTTGAAATGATGGTGTCCACACCTACTAATTTTTTGAAGGTTTATCGCGGAGAATCATACCAACTTCCATGGCAAAATCGAGTGGGTCGATTTCGGGCATATCTTGTTCGATGGTATAGGTGTATTTTCCGATTGTGGGATACTCTTTGCCAGAATCAAAGATGTACTCTAAATCAATAATGTCAAATCCTTTCTCCCCTATAAACTCGCCTTTTTCATCGCGCAGTTGAATGTCAACGTCTCGTCTCACCACTTTCTTATCGGGCCCGGTCTCGGTAACTTTTAACAAAACTTTGTCATACATATATCCTGTTGCGTATCGAAAAGTAATCGCCAATTCGTGGGGATGAGCGTTGTTGGTAACGTCTATTTCGAAGGTCTTGATATCGGCTTTTTTCCAGGTGTAATCGGCGGACAACTCCTGATTCTTGGAATATAAGACGTTGTTGTCTTTGCAACCTGTCCATACAGCGCAGCTCGATACTAAAATCAGAAGAATAAAGATTGATTTCATTGATTTTCGATTTGAAGCAAATTTAAGCTCGAGGAACCAAAGCCAGTAGAAATAAAAAAACGCACTTATCAGCCATTCGGACCTGATAGTGCGTAATACTTTTTCAGAACTATTGTTTCTATGGACGCAGAATCAACCAGGTGCTGATAATGGTCACAGAAACCAGAAGTACTTTGCGAATATTGGTGATTGTCATTTTTTCGATTAGCATGGCTCTGAGTTTTAAGTTTCAAATTTTCCTTGCAGTGTTTATTCCATCCATCAGATTTACCAAACACAACTGCTTATACCCAGAGTAAAAAAGCTTTGTTTCGAAAAAGCATTGAATTCGCTTAAACTCTCATTTTGGCTGCCAAAAGCGTATTTTGCATCAACGAAACTATGGTCATCGGGCCAACACCTCCAGGCACCGGAGTGATGAAAGAACATCTGGTACTCACCTCATCGAATTTAACATCACCAGCAATTCTGAAACCGCTTTTCTTCGATGCATCCACGACTCGCGTAATACCTACATCGACAACTACTGCGCCTTCTTTGACCATGTCGGCTGTTACAAATTCGGGCTTGCCCAAAGCTGCTATGATAATATCTGCTTCTCTGCAAAAACCTGCCAGATCGCGCGTTTTACTGTGCGTTATGGTTACTGTGCAATTTCCCGGATAGCTGTTTTTTTGAAGTAAAATTGTCATTGGCAATCCTACGATATGAGATCGTCCTATTACAACAGCGTGGCGCCCTTCTGTTGGCACTTCATATCTTTTAAGCAATTCGATTATACCTGCAGGAGTTGCCGGGAGAAAACAAGGCAATCCAAGTGCCATTCTGCCTACATTTTCGGGATGAAATCCATCTACGTCTTTGGCGGGATTTACGGCAAGTAAAATTTTGTGTTCATTGATATGCGCAGGCAAGGGCAATTGAACAATGTATCCATCGAGATCTTCATCTTCGTTGAGAGAGGAGATAACAGAAAGCAATTCGGACTCCGAAATATCTGCAGGTTTCTGGATCAGTGTGGATCGAAATCCAACTTCTTCGCAAGCTTTAACTTTCGCTCCGACGTATGTGAGACTTGCTCCATTGTTGCCAACCAAAATTGCTGCAAGATGCGGCACACGTTTACCTGCTCTTTTTAATTCTTCTACTTCGGAAGCAATTTCCGCCTTAATTTGTTTGGAAGTTTGAACTCCATCTAATAGAATCATGTTTCTGCTGTTTGGCGCAAAGGAAATTCGGAAAATGTTAATTGCCACCTTTTGAAAAAGATATAATCCAGAGTAGTGAAAATCAATCGTTAGCAGTATCATTTAAGTTTTTCGATACACACTTCGTGTTCAAAGTACACTTTCAATATATTTACCACCTCAGAACCAAATCAATGAAACAAATTCTACTTGCAGTCGGGCTGTTCGCGGCGTCTTTTTCTGTTTTCGGACAAATTCTCACAACCGATCCACCTTTTCCAACCCAGGATGATCTCATAACGGTTTATTACAATGTATCTACAGGCAATGCTGCGATTCCGACCGGTACAATACCTGTGTATTGCCATTCGGGAATTGTAACCCAGGAAGATGCAGACAATTGCAACAACAACTGGCAATATGTGCAGGGCAATTGGGGAACAGCCGACCCCAATGTGGTAATGACTCCCCTGGGTGGTGGACTTCACAGTATCCAAATACAACCTTCTGATTTTTACAATTACCCCGATGGATTTGATCCTGGAAGACTGATGTTTGTTTTCCGCAATCAATCGGGTAGCATCGTTGGCCGCAATGCAGATGGAAGCGATATTTACCTGCAACTGTATGAACCCGGTTTTCACGCGGGCATCGTTCAGCCCTATACCAGCATTCAGAATGTAAGTGCGGGTGACAATGTGGACATTCATTGTGCTTCTTCTGAAATTTCCACACTTACTTTGTATGTAAATGATGTTGTGGTTGCAACTTCGGTAGACGCAAATGAATTGGATTATTCGTTTTCTGAAAACACAAGTGGTTCTTATCAAATTGAACTGGAAGTATACAACGGTCTGGAAACAATAACAGATGTGATGGTAATCAACATCGACCCGCAACCGACGACTGAAAATCCTCCTTCCGGTCTTGTAGACGGAATAAACATCATCGATAATTCGACAGTAATTCTCCAGTTGTACGCTCCAAACAAAGACTTTGTCTATGTGCTTGGTGACTTTAACGATTGGCAATTCAGCCAGGATTATATGATGAAGCGGAATGTTGCCGGCGATATTTACTGGCTTGAATTAGAAAATCTCGATGCCGATCAACTTTATCGCTTTCAATACAGCATCGATGTAGAGGACTTGCGGGTTGCAGATCCTTATACCAATATGGTACTTGATCCATGGAATGACCAATGGATTCCTTCTGAAATTTATCCGAATATTCCTGCCTATCCTTCCTGTCAGACTTCACAAATCATTTCTACCTTTAAAATCAACGATGAAGATTTTGTTTGGACAGACCAGTCTTTCAATCGCCCGCCAAAAACCCGACTGATTGTATATGAACTTTTGGCACGAGATTTCTCAGATGAAAGGAGCTATCAGGCCATTTTAGATTCACTAGATTACTTAGACAATCTCGGCATCAATTGCCTCGAGCTGATGCCTGTCAATGAATTTGAAGGCAATGATTCGTGGGGCTACAATTCATCGTTCTATTTCGCTCCTGACAAGGCATATGGAACTTCACATGATCTGAAGGAACTCATCAATGAATGCCATAATCGGGGAATTGCTGTAATACTTGATATTGCTTTGAACCATTCTTTTGGTCAAAGTCCTATGGTGCGTATGTATTTTGATGCCGATAGCGACGCCTGCAATGATCCCTATGGCGCTCCAACTCCAGAAAGTCCGTGGTTCAATGAGTGTGCAACACATCCCTTCAGTGTGGGCTATGATTTCGACCATGAATCCACGCGCACCCGCAATTTCTGCAAGCGTGTTTTGGAATACTGGATGGAAGAATACCATGTAGATGGATATCGCTTCGATTTGTCGAAAGGATTTACCCAAGAGAATTCAGGCGGAAATATTGCGGTATGGAATGACTACAATCAGGATCGCATCAATATCATAACAGACTATTACAATCACATGCAAGCCACCGAGCCTGGCAGTTATGCCATCCTCGAGCATCTATCCGATAATCCCGAAGAAACGGTGCTTGCAAATACGGGATTGATGCTCTGGGGAAAATTAACAACGCAATATGAGCAGGCCAGCATGGGATACAGCGACAATTCGGATTTATCGTGGGGCAGCTATGTTCAAAGAGGTTGGAATAATCCACATCTTGTGACTTATGCAGAAAGCCATGATGAAGAAAGAGTCATGG
>JBJXFC010000020.1:0-3473 GCA_046153915.1 Flavobacteriales bacterium | reverse complement strand
TTCGAAGAAATGGCCAATGACATGGCCTCCAAAGAAATTTCCTTAATCCATGTTGAAGAACTGGATAGCACTTGTATATTGCTTGACACGCGTAGCTTTCGTGAATATGAAGTGTCGCACATAGAAGGTGCCATCTGGGTAGGTTACGATGAATTTGAGATTTCGAAACTTGCATCCATTGCCAGGGATAAAAAAGTAGTGGTCTATTGTTCTGTGGGATACCGAAGTGGAAAAATTGGTGAGAAGTTGGCAAAGGCAGGTTATTCGAAAGTCTATAATTTATGGGGCGGAATTTTTGATTGGGTGAACAAAGGAAATCCCGTTGTGAATGATCAGGGAAAAACATCCAAAATTCATGGATACAACAAAAAGTGGGGCAACTGGCTGACAAGAGGAGAGATTGTCTATGCGTGAAAAGAACACCCTCATTGTTATGGCCCGACCTCCGGAATTGGGCAAAGTAAAAACCCGTCTGGCAGCGGCAATTGGTGAAGAAAAGACACTTCGTATCTACATCGTTCTTCTTGAAAAAGTGAAATCAATCGCAACTCAGATTGATGCTAAAACAGCAATTTTTTGGACTCATTATCCAGTACCTGTCGATTTTGCGCATTTCAACAATCACATCCAATCAGCAGGAGATCTTGGTGCAAAAATGCATTCCGCATTCAACACCATTTCACTTTCAACAAACGCGCCTATGGTGATGATAGGCACCGATTGTTATGATCTGAATAGTGAAATTGCAACAACAGCTTTTGAAGCCTTGGACCGTGTTGATGTAGTTATTGGTCCTGCCATGGATGGAGGATATTATCTGATCGGTATGAAACAAGTGCACCAGGACTTGTTTCAATCCATGCCGTGGAGTACATCCCTATTGCTCGAAACAACAATCGCACGCATGCGGGAATTGCAGCTTAGCTTTATACTTTTACCCAAGTTGCGCGATATCGACGAAGTGACCGATGCAATGGCTACCGACGACTTGCGCGCTTATCTGATTTAAACAAAGAATATGAATACATTAGAACAACTTCAGGAATGTGTGGAATGGCTGCAGGGACATGGCATCACACAGCCTGAAATAGGCATTGTGCTTGGCACCGGTCTTGGAGATTTGGCTAAACACATTGAAGTAGAAAAATCATTCAGCTACAATGTCATTCCGTATTTTCCGATGGCGACGGTTGAGTTTCATTTTGGAAAATTGATCTATGGAAAAATTGGAACTAAACAAGTACTGGCGTGCCAGGGACGTTTCCATTACTACGAAGGCCATAGCATGGATGATGTGGTGATGCCGGTAAGAGTAATGAAAATGCTGGGAGCGAAATTTGTTTTGTTAAGCAATGCTGCAGGTGCTATCAATCTCAACTTCAACAAAGGTGAATTGATGATGATAGATGATCACATCAATCTTCAACCTGACAATCCGTTGCGTGGATCAAATCTCGATGAATTGGGTCCGCGATTCCCGGATATGTCGCAACCGTACAGCAAAATATTGAATGACAAACTGCGCGCAATCGCGAAAGAAAAAGGCATCACATTGCAGGAAGGCGTTTATGCCAGTGTCCTGGGTCCCAATCTGGAAACCCGCGCCGAGTATCGTTTTCTCAAGACCATTGGAGCAGATGCAGTGGGTATGAGCACCGTACCTGAAGTAATTGCCTGCAACCACATGAGTTTGCCATGCTGCTGCGTTTCTGTGCTCACCGATGTGTGTGATCCGGACAATCTTCAGCCAGTGAGTGTAGAAGAAATTATTGCTGTTGCACAAAAATCGGAAAAACAACTTTCGGATTTGTATATATCACTTATCGAAACACTTTGACTTTGATTATGAGTTATCACGAAGTAACCCAGGATATTTACCGCGAAGCAGCGCTGAAACCGGATGTAGGTCTGTGTTGCACAACCACTCCCATCTGGCAACTGCCGGGATTGGATATTCCGAAAATCATGCAGCAGATGAACTATGGATGCGGCAGTACTGTGCATCCGCGTGATCTGGTAAACGATCCCACCATTTTGTATGTTGGTGTTGGAGGGGGAATGGAATTGCTTCAATTTTCATATTTCTCGCGTAGGTCTTCAGCTGTAATTGGAATTGATATTATCGATGAGATGTTGGAAGCAAGTCGCACCAATATGCTCGAGGCCGAAAAACTGAATTCATGGTTTCACAAAGAATTCATTGAACTTCGGAAAGGCGATGCATTGCACCTGCCTGTTGAGGATAACAGCATTGATGTTGCCGCGCAAAATTGCCTGTTTAATATCTTCAAGCTGGATGATTTAAAACGAGCACTGGGTGAAATGTACCGCGTTTTGAAACTACATGGCCGATTGGTATTGAGTGATCCTATTTGTGAGCAGACTATGCCCGAATCACTGAAGTCTGATGACCGCTTGCGGGCACTTTGTTTATCAGGAGCAATACCCATGCAAGATTATCTCGACCTGCTAACATCAGTGGGATTTGGCACCATCGAAGTGCGTGCTAAAAGACCATACCGCATTCTCGATCCGGCACATTACAACACAACAGAAAATATATTTATTGAGAGCATAGAAGTAGCAGCCATCAAAGATCCGATGCCCGCTGACGGCCCATGCATTTTTACAGGAAAGGCAGCAATTTATATCGGAACAGAAAAATACTTTGACGATAAAAAAGGACACGTATTGCTGTACAATCAGCCCCTTGCAGTTTGTGATAAAACGGCGGGTGCACTGGGGGCATTGGGACGGAATGATATTTACATTACACCATCCACGTATTTTTACGACGGCGGAGGGTGTTGTTGAGAATATCCACACAACGGATCACGCAAAACAAATGCAATGATCACAACAGAAACCATCATCCAATTCGTTTCTGAATTTACAGGGAGCAAAAAGGTAGGTCCGGAAACAGATATCTTCAACGACCTCGGTTGTGTGGGAGATGATTTTTCTGAGCTGATGGAAAAATTCGCTGATAAATTTTCTGTGGATATGAGCGGTTTCATTTGGTTTTTTCATTCAGAAGATGAAGGTAACCCAGGTATTGGTCAATGGATCATAAAACCTCCATACAGCCGTGTGGATCGTATTCCGGTAACACCCAATTTGCTCAAGGAATTTGCGAATTCTGGCAAATGGAATATCGATTATCCGCCACATGATGTCCCTATTGAACGATGGGACATCCGAATCAATCAAATTTTCGGAATCTTGATCGTGATTGGGATCGTGATTTATTTATTATTGAAATAGCCGCCGCAGGCGGCTTGTAGATTCGCGATGCATCGCGTCTGTGCGGAATCGAATCCATTAAGAGATTTCGACAAGCATGGCGGCTGTACGAAAATGGAATCAATGATAAATAATCATCCGCATTGTTGCCCCTTCTCCGTTTTTAAGAATATAGATTCCGGATTCAAAATCATGCACCTCAAGATAGGAAATATTCTTAAGAGAATCAA
>JBJXFC010000412.1:0-4540 GCA_046153915.1 Flavobacteriales bacterium | reverse complement strand
TATCGCGTGAATTGAGGTCGTAGTGGTATTTACCCGCCCAGAAGAAGGATTTTTCTCCCTTTTTAATTTGAAGTCCGTCCTGATTGATGCCGCGAGATTTCATCGCATCGAGCACACTTTGGGGAAAATCATCCCCTATAACGGAGATAAGACCACTTTCTTTCACAAAATGAGATGCTGCCAAAGTGATGTAAGTGGCGGCTCCGCCAATGACTCTGTCTTGCTTTGCAAAAGGGGTTTCGATGGAATCAAAGGCTACTGTGCCGACGGCGACGAGGTTCATAATTCAAAAAAATTTTCGTCAAAGATATTGTGAGTTGCAATTGTAGCCGTAATATTGCACCCCTTTTGAAAAAGGCCTTTTGATTTATTGGTGTTTTAGTCGCGGTTTCAACCGTGATGGCTTAGCACAAGGCGTATTCACTTGACGAACTCCCAGTTCCTCAAATGAAAATTCCTCAGTAGCTCAGCTGGTTAGAGCACATGACTGTTAATCATGGGGTCCCTGGTTCGAGTCCAGGCTGGGGAGCAAAGCCGCATTCATTTTGATTGCGGCTTTCTTCATTTAAAAAGATATAACTCACTTTTTCATCAAAAGATGATTCCACGTCACCGATTCATCCAGATACCAAACCATATAAACCCCATCCGTAAGTTTTGACATATCTACAGTTGTAGTTCCGAACGTAGTTGTGTTTTCAAAAACTATTTTACCTGTAACATCATACACAGCAAGATTGCCACCACTTGTGGTTCCTTGCAATGCAAAGAATTCATTGCACGGATTGGGATAGATAATTGGGGTTAAATCAACTTCTTCGTATACCGAAATTGTTTCGCAGTATGTATTCAACTCTGCGCCTAAAATGACATTGTGGCTTTGCTCTCCGGAGGTAATGTTAAACGAAGTGACATTTTCCTCTTCCATCATTTGCATGTTCGAATCTGACGTAGAAAGTTTACAGCTTACCTGATTGCAACCACTATTCCCTTGTGAGTCGCAACGCACAAAATACACATCTCTGTTTGCACCAAAACTTTCCTCGCCACCACTCACCAAAAAGCCATCGGATAAAGCGAGCAGGCCTTCACCAAACTCATAACCATCTCCACCATACGCCTTGGCCCATGTAAGTTCACCATCGCTATTTGTTCTTATGAGAAAAAGATCACTCTCTGTTCCAAAACTATAGGTTTGACCAAGGGCAGCGAAACCATCTTCTCCCATGTCCACAGGTTTTACAGCGGTGTCAAAATCCGAACCGCCATAAATTTTCGCCCAGGCAATGGAAAAGTCCGTGTTGATCTTTAACATCAATGCATCATAACTGGCGGCTCCCGATCCGGTGGTGGCGCCCGAAATAATATATCCACTTCCATCTTCCAACACATCCATTCCAAATCCGTAACAGTTCCCACCATCGTTGTAAATCCCAGACCATTCCGTATCGCCATCCGCACTAAATCGAGTCACTAAAATGCCATTGAGTCCTTTGAGGTAACTGTTGGTTGTGCCAACCGCGATGCATCCACCATCTCCTGTAGCTACTACCGCATTGATGTTTTCAGCCTGCACGCCCACAATGGCTCTTTGCCAAATTACAACGCCGTCTATTCCTGTTTTGATCACGATTCCTTCTGTATCATATTGACTTATCCCAACAGCACCTGCCAGGAAATAAGCATCACTGGTTGCGTCAATGGCGGTGCCATAGTCCTTGCCCGATCCTCCATAGGTCTTCGTCCATTGTTCAGTGCCGTTGGCATCCGTGCGAATCAGAATTATTTCCTGATCGCTGCCGTCTATGTTCAAATGGGCATCACCAATAATCACAAATCCACCATCTTGTGTTTGATCCACCCACGAACCGGCCAGCATTTTTGGATTGTTATACGACTTCACCCACAGTGTATCGCCTTCGGAATCCATCCGCATCAAAAAAACGTCGTCTCCCATAGTGCCCGAAACAGCATAACCACCACCAGACAATTCAATCATGTGCATGGGATAATCAAAACTTGTACGACCAACAGATTTATGAAAGGTTTGGGCATTTGTCGCTTCACCAAGAAGAATGAAAGCAAGACTCAGTGTAAAAAGAATTTTCATTTAGAAGAGTTTAGTGTGGTAAATCTAGTTCGGAATGCTCACCTTATTGCAATTCCAGCAAGATTCCTAAATTAACACTTCAAGAAACTTAAAGGGACATCAAATAAATTATCCGGAATCCTAATCTTTCGCAACAAGGATATTTGATATCCCGGTTTCATTCGAATAACTAACCACATACATACCATTGACAAAGCCGGTAGTATTGATAGCCGTTGATCCCTCAGTGCTTGTTTGCGATAGAACACTCTTGCCTGTCATGTCATAAAGAACGATACTTCCTCCACGTGTTGTTCCTTTCAGTGCAAAGGTTTCAGCGAACGGATTTGGATAAACGCCCACAAGTTTGGCTGTAGTTTCATTTACATCGATTGTTTCGCAAATTACATTTATATCTGTGCCGTTCTGGGTTTCTATATCCATTGCTATTGAAGCCATAGATTCGAACGGCTCTGCTGAGATGAGTGTAATATTCATAGTGGTTTCGTCTTCCAATGGCTCGAAAACAACTTCATTGCAGTTACTTGCACCATTAAGATCGGTTCGAACCAGGAAGATTTCACCATCACTGGCATTCTCACCACCAACTATAAGATACCCGTCTGCTAATTCAACCAAACCCCGGCCAGCGTTGTAGGACACATCGGCATACTTCCTGGACCACTCAAATTCACCTGCTGAATTCGTTTGCATTAAAAACGCATTCCCAAACCCTCCTTCATTACCCGCGAAACCTAAACACACATACTCTCCCGATTCCAATTCAATTGTTGAAGCCAACGCATCGTAGAAAGGTCCTGAATATTCCTTTGCCCAGATTACTTCAAAACTCGCATTCAAGTGTATAAGTAAGCCATTAAATGTGTAACCCAGCCCACTAGTTGAGCCGGTTGCGCCTGAAATCATGTATCCCTCGCTTGTAGCACTGATTCCATAGCCGTGACAATCCTGTCCATTGTTAAAAGTACCAGCCCATTCAAGTTCTCCATCAGCGCTCCACTTGGTCAATAAAATAGACTTGACACCAAAACTATCTGTGAAGCCCATCGCAATGCAGCCTCCGTCAGAAGACGAAATCAATCCCCTGATATTATCATCGCCACCCCACCCGAATTCTTTGCTCCATACTATTTCACCATTGGTATCCAATTTTAGAAGCATGGAATTGCTATGAGAAGGAGAACTTTCGATCTCACCCGCAACATAAAATCCATCATCTGCAATCAAAACGCCCACAGCAGAATCTTTGTCATCAGACAGTGATCCATACCTTCTGGACCAAAGAATAGTGCCGTTTTCGTCAAGTCTTAATAGGACAATATCCTTTGCTATGAAATCAACTATTTCTTCGTGCCCCACTAAAATAAATCCATTATCAGGAGTGCGCTTTACCCATGCGCCGGCCAACTCTTCTTCAGCAAAATACTTTTTAATCCATACTGTATCCTCTTCAGAATTTAATCGCAACAGAAACAATCCATCTTCTGTTGTACCGGAAATTGCAAAGCCACCATCTTCCAGTTGAATGATATCCTGAGCGTAGTCTTCACTGTTATTGCCGCCGAAAGTCTTGTGATAGGTTTGAGCACAAAGTGTTGATTGCAATAAACCAATTGCCAGAAGCAATGAAAAGAAGATTTTCATGAGTGTCATAGTTTTTTTGTAAATCTAATGGTTCTCGCTGAATCTTCAAAATACCTACAATGATGGTAGTCATGACCTATTCCTTAAATACCAATGTATCCTTGCTCAATACTAAATGCTCCGTGTATTTTCGGCCTCAATAAACATACTACATAAACCTGACACAAGAAAATTTGTATTCAGAAAATATATTCGGCAATCTAAAAATCAAATGCTCTCCGCACCCCATACTTGCAACTTAAATAAATTGAACCCTGCCGATTAAGAATAACGCTGCACCACCCACATTATGCTCCAATTCAAAGAAACACAGATACTCAGCATCATTGCCCACGGCGTTGAAAACAAAACCAACGACGGAAGAATATTTCTTTCGCTGGAAGAAATGGAACTGGACGAAAAAGCGATCAAACTGCTCACACAGCATTTTACCAAACCATTTCAGAATCGAGAAGACTTCCATCATTTTCACCACGACATCGACTTAAAGATGAACGAGGTCTTTGTTACCGCAAAACAAATTCTCGACGATGAAAATTTCATCCTGAATTCAGCCAATATCGCCAAACACCTGTATACCACCACGCGTCATCACGCCGTTAAAGATGGAGAGTTGTTTGTGGTCTATTTTGATGGAATCGAATTGGGCAATCAGGTTGTTTCGGCTGTGGGTATTTACAAATCGGAAAAGAAACAAAATTTCTTTCGCATCAAAAATCAACGTGGTTCGATTTCCCTGGATCTCGACAAAGGCATTGCACAATACAAAATCGACAAGGCCTGCCT
>JBJXFC010000410.1:0-2563 GCA_046153915.1 Flavobacteriales bacterium | reverse complement strand
GATGTTACTCCTGCGCTGAAACGGTGCATCGTAACATCGGAAGTTTGCCGCGAGGAAGATAAGCAGGTGATTGAAAAAGCGCTTGGCGTTCCGGTGATTCGTGAATATGGTGCATCCGAACTGGATGTGATTGCCATTGAGGACATTCACGGACGATGGGCCGTGAATGAAACTAATTTATTTGTAGAAGTTTTGTCGGAAGACAATCGTGTTCTTCCGTTGGGCGAGTCAGGAAGAATAGTCATTTCATCGTTGCACAATAAAGCCATGCCGTTTATCCGCTATGATATTGGTGATATAGGTGTGCTTGACGAAGATGATCGCGGCCTGGTGTTGAAGAAGTTGTCGGGACGGGTGAATGATACCATTGTTCTGCCCAGCGGAAAAAAATCTCCTGGACTTACCTTTTATTATGTATCGCGAAGTATCCTTGAGTCGAGTGGTGTGTTGAAAGAATTCATCATCCGCCAAACTGCATTGAATAGTTTTGAATTTGATGTGGTGAGCGACAGACCGCTTACACCGGAGGAAACAAAAGACATCCGCGATAAAATGGATTTATACCTGGAGCCAGGCTTAGTATTGAAGATTAACCGGGTTGAGAAAATTCAGCGTCCCGCTTCGGGGAAGATCAAACATTTTTACTCCGAACTAAAAGCATGAAGATCGTTATCCTTACGCAATACTTTCTTCCTGAAATGGGTGCTCCGCAGAATCGCCTGTTCGAATTGGCCAAAGGTTTGCGCGCGCGCGGATGGAAAGTGAAAGTGGTTGCGGCCATGCCCAATTATCCTACAGGCAAAATATTCAAAGACTATCAGGGGAAATTTTTTAGTGCTGATCAAATTGAGGGTATTGATGTAAAGCGATATTGGATATATGCATCCAATAGTGCCCGTGCCTCTCCCAGGATTATTAACATGTTGTCGTTTTCGTTTACCGCTTTATTCTCCGCATTTTTTATTCGTAGAGAGAAAGCTGATTTTTTGATGGTGGAAAGCCCGCCATTAACCCTGGCATTTTCGGCCTGGCTCATTAGTAAATTTTCGGGAGCCAGAATGATCATGAACGTATCTGATCTTTGGCCTTTATCCGCAAAAGAATTGGGTGCTATATCGGAAGGTATGTTGTATCGTTCCATTGAGAAATTAGAACACTTCTTATACAGACGAGCCGATCTCTGCACAGGACAATCATCCGAAATAGTAGAATATATAAAGTCAAGAACAACGTCACCCGTTTATTTATTTCGGAATGGAGTTGATACCTCCCGATTTATTTTCGATCTACATCAACAACGCCCTGTTGGTGAACCCATACGCATTGTCTATGCTGGTTTGCTTGGCGTGGCACAAGGAATATTTCCGTTGTGTGAGGCCATTGATTTTTCTAAAGCAGGAGCAGAGTTTCATATTTACGGAACCGGCTTCGACAAGGAACGGATTGAAGAATTTCTGAAAGCCAATCCGAGCAGGGGCATTCAGTATTTTGGTGTGATTCCAAGGGATAACATGCCGGATATTTTTAAAAAATACGATGCTACCCTGGTGGCGCTTGTTAAAAATATTTACGGTGCAGTGCCGTCCAAAATTTACGAATCAATGGCCGCGGGTCTTCCCATATTTTTCTCGGGAGAAGGAGAGGGTGCACGCATCGTAAACGAAAATGAATTGGGTTGGGTGAATCAACCCGGTGATTGGCATACGCTTATACAGAACATTGCAGCGTATGCGCGCAAAGATCAGGCGGGGAGAGATAGCTTAAAGCATCATTGCCGCGAAGTAGCGGTGCGCAAGTTCGATCGTGCAAAACAAATCGATGATTTTGATTCGTATCTTCAAGCCTACGTAGTAAAACAAGACGCCTCGGCATAATGCAAAAGTTATTTTCCAAAATCAGTCGCTTCGATATTGTTGTTTGTATGCTTTCGCTTGCGCTTTACGTTGCCATTGCCAATGCGCCTTTCAAAGCCAAACCCTTTGGTGATTATGATTTTCATGCGGAAGCCAAAATAATAGCGCAGGTTCTGTGGGGGCAGGAAAACTACGATGCCATTTCCATCACCAAAGCACCAGGGCCTGTTTTGTTTTATATCGTACCCTATTTTTTGGCAGGCCCGCACGCAACAGACAATCAATATTGGTTAACCGGAATCTTGTGGACGGGTTTGTTCATGACCGTTGCTGTTTTCCTGATCAAAGCTTCATGTGAAAATTTTGGAAGCGAGCGGGCAGGAAAGATCGCGGTGCTCTTCGTTTTTATTTTGCCGCTGCAAGTCTATTATAGTTTGGGAATATTAGCAGAAGGTCTCGCATTTTTTGGATGTTGTGTGATGCTGTATGGCTACTCAAGGGTTTATGTCAAACAATCCAATAGCGCATGGTTTATATTCGGAAGTGGTATACTGTGTCTCGTGCTGGCACGCCCAAATGCTGTTCTCGTTTTGCCTTTGCTGTTAGCCTTTGCCTTGTGGGAAAATTTCGTTCGCAAAAGTGATTTCTTCCGAATGATCTGGAAGAAATTTTTGATCACCTGGATTGGTGTTGTAGTCGTTTTGTTTGCC
>JBJXFC010000409.1:0-3597 GCA_046153915.1 Flavobacteriales bacterium | reverse complement strand
GTTTATTATTTCAGATGTGGAGTATTCAAATCCACCGGAAATTTCTACCGTGTATGTAATTTCAATTTGGTCTGCAGTTATCTGAGATAAATCGATGAAGTATCCGAATCCGGGTTGATAATCAACTCCTTCTCCCGTGAATACTCCACCTGATGGTGTTGCTAAGTCATTCAATTCAATAATTTCATCATTGTCACAATAGGTTTCAGACAAATTGAAAGAAACCTCTACGCCACCTGCAGGGCTGAGGCAATAATTCAAATCGCATTGCGAAAGTGTTGTAAGATGATAGTGCACAACATAAATAGAAGACTCTTGAAGCGAAGCATCCAGATTGTAAATGGGCATGCCGTTAACATATTCAACAGATACCCCGGGTCCTGAAAATATTCCTCCCTGGGGCGTTACGTACTGAGCCAGATTGTACACCATGCCATTCTCGTCAGGCAGGGGCAAATCAGATTCAAGTACCAATTGCGCTGAACCAATCGGAACAATACTTATATCATCAATGAAGCAGCCTCGAGAGGTGGATCCGTTGATGCTATAAACGTCATCATAAATCAAAATGGTATATGCTGGTAGGTCACCATTGAAAACGAAATCATACGTTACACAGTGCCAATCGCCTTGGGGTGTGAGAACAGTAGGATACGGTATTATGTGCGGCAAACCAAGTTGGGTGAGTTCACCTTCGATTCCAAGAGCATTAAATAAGAATTCCATTTCCAAATTGCTTGGAACCATGGCTCCATACCAATGTTCCAAAGGAATTTCAAAAGCAGCAAAACGAATACGTGGTAGGGTGGTACTTGGGAAATTGTTATTTGTTTTGGCCCAATAGGAAATATGATAAGCTTGGTCAGGCATGAGCGGTTCGCTTATTGGAAATTGAATCATGACAGAACCTCCAAGCTGGGTACTAATAATTTCAGGAAAGTTATCATTAATGGTCACATCAAAATTGTATGTTTCACTGGCCGGTATGCTACCTGATGTGCCCACTCCGGTTGACAAACCATTGTCATACGGATTATCCCGTACATTGAAATGTGAAGTTTGAAAACTACATTTGAACATTCAACAAGAGCATTCCAATACCTGTGTGGCGCAGAAATTTCCTGTCCGATCATTATTCCGTATTCCTCATCCAAAGTCCCGGAATATGTGTTTAGCAACCAATCATAAGTAGCAGCTTCAAATCCACCGTTTGAGATGAGTTCGCAGGGTTGTGACAAACAGCCGGGAAAGCAAGGGCTAAATACAAAGCAATAAGTGATATTTCCGGCAAAACCATCGGTACTCACAGGAACATATCTGAAAACATGAACACCGCATTCTGTGGGAAAAATTTTTATTTGATTTCCAATAACCTGAACTGAAGCATAATCCGTAATCATCTCTACGCATGTCACTTCACTTGCATTTAAGCCATCATTATCTAATAGTATATCAATATCTAAAAAACCACCTACTTCACACAAGAGTGTGTATTCCCCATCTGAATTTATCCCATCATTCATTCCGGCTATTCCTTCTACGGTGCAAAGACTTTCAGAATATACATGGCCATTGAAAGATGCACCCACAGTATATCCAAGATCACAAAGCACAGCTCTTTCTTCTTCTGTATAGAACCGTTGTTGACCATCAATTCCTGTCAATATTCCATTGGTCATTACGAAGTATTGATCATCTACATTTCCTTCATAGCAGGCATCTTCAAAAGTCACCAATGAAATACCTTTTTGGAAACAGTTGCTTGTATATACAGGAAGGTTGACAGAGCCATTGTAGTGAATTGCTGTAAGACATTCTGTATCATCAAACACATCGCAATCAAAAAAATCAACGGCATCGCAAGGACAACCGGGATTAAACTCAGCAAAATAATCGAGCGGTTCAAGTTGCAAACCCATAGGGCATTCGGCATACCATGGAGAAATCAAGTTTGTTCCGTTTTGTTTTTCTAAAAAGGTGTCGTATCTGGTAAAAGCAGGAAAAGAATAGTTGCCTCCATAGTATTGAAAGAAACTTTCAATTCCAAGAAGGTGGGTTACCTTTTGTAAAGCAACCGAATACATATCGAGCTGATTTGAAGGAGTGTTTGCACTAAAGTTTGTATTCCAATCTACCAGTTCGGGGTCAAATGAAACATAAAGGAAAGCATGGTAAAAATCATTGCTTATGTAGTTGCTCAAATCCAATGGATCTGCAAAGCTGTTGAATGAATCATGGCCTGAGATAATGGTCTTCCACAGTTCTGAGTCGAGTATTATCATTTCATCATATAATACTCCGCTTGGGTTTTCTGGTAATGTGAATACAGAAGAGTATTGTATCACATCATAGCCTGTTGTTGCATTCGGATATTGGTCTATATCATCTGAAATGTAGATGTTGACGAACTCAGCATTTTCATCCAAATCTGAAATCAGAAATTGTGATAAGTCATTAAATAAGGCACAAAAGACTGCCCTGTATTCTGATGCAGTTCCTTCTCCATACAATGCGCTACCAGCTTCAAAGTACAACCTGAAATATCCGGCTTCACAATAGTACATTGATGGGTCATCGCCACCACCCATCATGGGTGTTGGAGGATATAGCTGTGCATTGGGTATCAGCAGTTCGCTGAACTCATATTGTGTACCGTCAGAGCCAACGGCAGCCCATGTTTGAGCATGACAATGTTGGGCCATTAGAAGCAATAGCGAAATATTAGCCAAACTCGCGAGCCATCTTTCAGCCAACGCGTTCAAATAATTTAGAATCTGTTTCATAACGATAAGGTATTTGGTTAAACTAAAAATTGATTACTTCCAAAAAACCTTTTTTGCTTTAACTCATCTTCGAGTTTCCAATTGCCACTTGGTAAAGAAAAAGGGGCGATTCCGAACTGCTTTCATCATTTCTAAGAAGGCGCTTGGAATTGCCCATTGAGACATAACTACAACAGAAGGAACGCGCCCCTTTTCGGGCGCGTCCGCTGTGCAGTTTTCGTCTCAATAAAAAATTTCCAAGTCTTTTCTTAGAGAAAACTCACGCAGATGCGTGTACAATAAATTTTTTCAAACAACTTTTCTCCTTTGAGAAAAGCAAGACAAGTGTAGCATGGTTCTGTTACAATTCATTGTTGAAATACTTCAAATCTTTCAAGTCTGCTTGAACTCAACATAGTCCATATTTCCAAACATGTGTATTTGATAACCAAAGCCACAAAAAAAATCCGCCCCTGCTTTCAGGCAGGGGCGGATTTTTTATCTACGCGTGTTTTGTATTCGATTATTTCACTATCGTGAATTTTTTAGTCAGTTGGTTGCCGTTGGCATGTGTGAAGGTGATGAAGTAGAATCCATTGGCACAGGCACTCAGGTCAAGTACTGTGGTGTTACTATTCAGTCTATAGCTGCCCACAAGCGCACCGGCATTGTCATAGACGTTCACTTCATTTATGTTTTTGTGTTTTTCAGTTTGTACATTGATGGTGCCCGCTGATGCTGAGGGAAACACAAGCACATCGTTGAATGTGAGCAATTCTTCCACACCTACAAAAGGAGTGCAAGGCTGTGCCAGGTCAGTATTTGCGTAAGCGCC
>JBJXFC010000408.1:0-10270 GCA_046153915.1 Flavobacteriales bacterium | reverse complement strand
ATGAAATAGGATGTCATCCAATCGTATTACAAAGCAGAAGGTTTAGGCATTCAACAGGTGGATAATCAAATGAAAAATTAAAAAGTGTCATACAAATGAACTACTCTTGTGCTAAGAGGTGTCATGTATTTTGACTACAGTCAGATTCTTCGGTAAAGCGCTTTCAACATGCAAATACACATTTATCCAGATTTATAAGGAATTTCCAGCATGTAAAAGTTAGTTTGATCGAACATCTTGAAGGCATGGTGAAAGTGATCCTTGTATATTCATATCTTAAAGCTTACTTTTTATCACAGCCTTGCTCCCGAAGTACTGAATACATGGATGATGAATATGAAAGCTGTATTCTATTTAACTCTTTGTCTTCGTTGGTATTTCGCCAATTTAAATATGACTTAAAATTATCGCTTTTGAAGGTCAAGGTTTTGAATAAAAGAAATCTGAAAAGACTATGGAGAACATTCCCGACTGAGGTGCCTTCATACCTCACCAATTTCTACATGTACCTCTGAAAGTGGAAGGATGGCCTTTATTCAAGGCTTACGGCTCACCAGAATGGCTTTTACTTCTGCAAGCCTTCGGCGTGATACAGGAATATGTGTACCATCTCTAAATACCAATTCACCTTCCGCATTTAAAAAATCTATATACGGTAAATGAACAAGGTGTGTCTTATGCACGCGAATAAATGTCTCCGGATTGAGCATTGCACATACATCACTCAAAGTGCGGGAAATTACAAACTTCTTTTTGTTTTTGAGATAAAGCACCGTGTAATTGGAATCTGCTTCACAACGAATAATATCGCTTGCGGCAAATTGGTGTTCACCTTGTTTTGTTGGAATAATCAACTGAAAATCCTTTTCATTTTTAGCCTCCAGATTGTGCCTTAAATTCTGCAATCGCGACTGCATCAAAGCCTTGTCTGTAATCGACTGAAATCGTTCGATGGATTTTCTGAGTTCGTTTTTGTCTATTGGTTTCAACAAATAATCCAGCGCACTATAACGTATGGCTTGTATAGCGTATTGATTGTAGGATGTAATAAAAATGACTTCGAATGGAACATCTCCCAATTTATCAAGAAGTTCAAAGCCGTTCATTAACGGCATTTGAATATCGAGAAAAACCAGTTGTGGGGGATGATTCTTCAATGCTCCCAGTGCTTCCACGGCGTTGTCAAAAACTCCATTTACTTCCAGGGTATCGCTAAACTGCGACTTTAACTCCTGATGTAATTCCTCCCGGATAAAGGGATCATCATCTATTATAAACGTGCGAATTTTCATGTTACTTGTTGGCTATTCGGAGTGTTTCCTGATTCATTAAATGCACAATTTCTTCGGCTTGCTGCCAAAACAAAGCGTTGGCTTCTTTGGTATTTTCCAGATCAATGCACTTTTGCGCAACCGTGCCCAATTCACATTTGACAAGCAATGGTCGCGCTGCATGCGCCATTGCTCTAACACCAGTTGGATCTTGATCCTGAAGAACCTTCTTCCATTTCTCGATAAGATCCGGAGAATAGGTTGTAAAAAGTTCGTCCAGATTTTCTTCTGAATTGGAAGCTATCCCTTCAACCTTTAATTGCAGATGTTTGTTGATAGCACCTAGCAAATCGGCATCTTTAAAGGGTTTCAGCACAAGATCATTCATACCTGCTTCAAAACAAAGGTCAAGTTCCTGCTGCGTAACGCTAGCTGTTAATGCAAGTATGGGAATGGTATTGCCATCGTTGCGTATTTGTCTGCATGCATCATATCCATTCATCACAGGCATTTGAACATCCATGAGAATAAGATCGTAGTCATCTTCATTCAGTATTTCAATTACTTCGTGTCCATTGTGAGCACGATGAATTCCAATTCCCGGATAATATTTCATCAATACATCCCGAACCACCATAAAATTATATTCATTGTCTTCCGCAACAACAATGTGTTTCTCTGCCAAACGATTGTCCGTCTTCAAATCAAACTGAACAACTTCTTCTTTAACTGCATTTGAAAATGAAATGGCAAAATGAAATTCTGTGCCTATACCCACGGCACTTTTCACTTCAAGTTTGCCACCCATTCGCTCAACCAGGTTTCTTGCAATGGTAAGTCCCAGTCCAGTGCCATCTGTTCTGCCTGCATTTTGAGACGTTATCTGTACAAAGCTCTCAAAAATATGTGGGAGTTCGTTTGCTGGCATTCCAATACCACTATCAATCACTTCAACGGCAAGGGTATTTTCAACTTCGCCGCGCTTCAGATTTAACTGAACACCGCCCTTAGAGGTAAACTTTATAGCATTCGAAATAAGATTGCTCCAAATCTGTGATAAACGCGCTGCATCAGCTTTGATAACTTCCGGAAGATCAGGATCAATTGTCAGCTTCAGCGCAAGGCCTTTCTCACTTGCGCGTTCATTAAAAATGCGCATCACATTTTCGGCTTCCCTTCTGAGATCAAATGCGACAGGGTGAATCAAAAACTGACCAGCTTCGAGCTTTGAGAGATCAAGAATGTCGTTTAATATGACCTGCATGTTTTCACCCGAATGACTTATGGCCTGCAAGTATTCGCGTGTTTGAGGATCATGGTCCTTATCAAGAAGTATTCTGGAAAGGCCATTGATTGCATTCATGGGAGTGCGTATCTCGTGGCTCATATTGGCCAGAAATTGTTGCTTCAATTTTTCACTACGCTCTGCTCTGTCTCTTTCTCTTTCGATAATCCGATTTTTCTCTTCGAGAGCCAGAGCTGTCCTTTTTTTGATCTGGAACCGATTGATAAGCACCAACGCTATCAACGCAAAGACGATAGCTCCTGTTAGAAATACATACTTTTGGAAAGTCTGCTTCTCTGCACGCTCTGTTTCGCGATCCCGATTTGCGCGCTCCACTTCGAGTTGCTGATCCTTTTTCTCAGTTTCGAAACGCGTAGTGAGTTCAGCAAGTGTTGCCTTTTGATCTTCCTCGTTGAGTGAGTCCTTTAATGCAACAAATTTGCTGAGATAATCAAAGGCTATTTCTGTTTTTCCTTGCTTTTTGTAAATTCCCGATAGTCGCTCATAGACTTCTTTTCGTTCATAAGGTGTATCATGCAAATAGGTCAGAGGCAGAACACCTGTAAGCACCTCTTCAGCTTCAACCAATCGATCCGACTCGTTCAACATGGTTCCTAACAAGAGAGATTCATAAATGACATCATCAGGACGATCAAGCTTCTTAAAAATGGCAAGCGCTTTTCTGCAGTAGGCAACTGACTCCACATGATCACCCATATCAAATAACAACTGGCCCAGATTTTCATAGACATAGGCAAGGGGATATTCGTTTCCAAGTTGTTCATTCAATCGCATGGCCTTCTTGTAAAACTCTTCGGCTTCCTTTAATCTACCTGATCCGCGCAATGCATTGGCTTTACCAAGGGTCGAGACCGCGAGTTTCACGCTGTCCTTTTTGGATACATCGATATCTATGGCCTGATCAAAATACGCAATAGCCTTTTCATATTCATCCATTCTATTGTATGCAGCACCAATGTTGTAATAAGTTGTGGATTTCCATCCCCTGGAATCACATTGCCGATCCAACTTTTCCGCCTCGAGAAAACACTCAAGACCTTTCACATCATCGTGGTGATTGAGGTAATTCCATCCCCAATTGCCCAGGACTACAGTGGTATTGCATGGATCATTTAAGGATTTAAAATGTTTCAACGCATTCGCATAATGCACATTGGCAGAGTCAAATTCGCCTGCCGACGCAAGACTAAATCCCAGAATATTTTCACTGTCGCCAAGGCCCTTTTGAAAATTGATCCTTTGCGAAAGTTCTAAAGATTTTTGTGCGTAATACACACCAGAATCCGGATCAGACTGACTAAAATTAAATCCAATTCGCCATAAAAACTCAACGCGTACAGAATCATTTGTCGCTTGTCGGAGAGAATCTTTATAAGATGGAATTGTACCAGTATCTTGTCCTAAAGCGGGAGATGTGAAAATCAGCAGAGCCCCCGTAATTGTAAGATATATGATCCGGTTTAGCATTGTTACAAATAAATGCAATTCCATCCAAACACAACGCCCTTTCACTCAAAATAATATACGTTGACTCAAGATGAGGCTGAAGTGCTCTTTGACACAATTAGGTTCGCATCTCAAATCAAGGCAAATTGTCTGATAATATGAATCGAAATAATCCCCAATTCCTACTTTTGCTTGAAATAGGCATTGTATTGGCTTTATGCATTGCCTGTTTTCTTGGATGGTTGTTCTATTCCTAAATTAACTGAACACAAAAAAGCCCACTCTGAAGTGGGCTCTTTGATCTATTTCTTAAAGATGATTAAGCACGCCCAATGTCGCGCAAATGCACCACATGGGATCTAACAGCCATCATTACCGTTCTGTGTTCGTTGTATTGAATACCAAACTGCTCACACGTCTCTCTTACAATTTTACTCAAAGCAGGATAGTGAATGTGCGAAATTCTTGGGAACAAATGATGTTCTACCTGATGATTCAAACCACCGGTAAACCAGTGAACCAATTTACTGCGTGTAGCAAAATTGCTTGTTGTTTGAATCTGATGAACAGCCCATTCTGTCTCCAACGTATGACCTTGCGCTGCAGGATCATGAAATTGCGTTTCTTCTACAATATGTGCCAACTGAAAAACAATGGCTATTACTGTTCCGCAAACACAAGTTACAACCACATATCCAACCAAAGTAGGCACAACACCGACCATGATCATGGGTAGAACAATAAAAGTAAAAAGATAAGATACTTTGGTTGCCCAAAAACTCACATGATCCCAAAAACCGTATTTTCTAATTTTGGTTTCACCGATCTTCCCTGAAAAATATTTTTTGTAGTCGAAATAGAAAACCCAAAAGAGGTAGTTCATTGCATAAAAAATAAATCCATAAATATGTTGAAAGCGGTGGACCCAATATTTTTTCTGATTCAAACTGAGGCGCATTACTGGCTGGATATCGATATCATCATCCATTCCCTCAATATTGGTAAAGCTATGGTGTATCATGTTGTGTTTGGTCTTCCACAAATGAACGTCTCCGCCCATCAAATTGAGTGAATACCCCATCATATTGTTGATCCATTTGTATTTGGAAAAACTTCCATGCGCGCTGTCATGCATCACATTAAATCCAACACCGGCGAGCGTAAGTCCAAGTATTGCGCAGAGCAATAAACTAAGAAGAATACCCGGTGTAAAAAAAACCAGCCAGATATACATCGTGGCCATAGAAGTAAGAAGAATGCCGGACTTGAGATAGATTTTCCAATCACCCCAATGATTTTTCCCGGTTTGTTCGAAATAAGTGTCAACGCGCTTTTTGAGTTCATCAAAAAACGGGTGCTCTTTGGTTTTAAATGATACTACTGCCATATAGGTGAATTAAATAAGGCGCAATTTACGACATTCCTCAAGCACAGAGTCAACTAATTGATATATATCACATTCTGCCCGTTGAACGAATTCCGACAAAAGACAAACAATACCTAATTATCAAATAGATAGCCGAGTGGGGATCAAAAATCGAACAACGGGTTGTTGGGAGAATTTGTGAATCATACCGATTACTCATTAGCTCATTCGCTGAATCAATAACGCCGATTTGTTCTTCTGGTAAACAAGAGATTTGAAGCCGCAATGAAAGTAAGAACTTCAATTTTTTTCTTGCTCGTTACAGACTAATAAAATGAACTAAATCGAAATGAAAAAAATCACCACATTATTGCTTGCTTGTCTGATGCAATGCATTCAGACTTTCGCACAAAGTCCGTATGGATTTAACTACCAGGCGGCTTTAAGAACGAGCCAGGGCGAATTGGCTTCTTCTACTCCTGTCATTGTGCGAATAAGCCTGCATGCCGAAACCTTAGACGGGGCCATCATTTATCAGGAAGAACACGATGCAATTACCACAAACCTCGGACTGATTAATTTGGTAATAGGCGAAGGAAACGCCATAGTAGGAGTCTTTGAAAACCTGGATTGGAGCGCAAACAGCGCCTATTTTATCCAAATTGAAATAGACCTTGGAGAAGGGATGATCGACACGGGCACACAGCAACTGATGAGTGTTCCTTTTGCAATCATTGCCCGCAAAGCGACTGACGTTTTGTTGAATGAATTAGACGACGTCAACACGACCGGTGCAACTTTAGGACAGACTTTGAAATGGAACGGTAGCGAATGGATCCCTTCTCCAGATAATGGAACTACATACGTTGCGGGAAGTGGAATTTCCATCACAGGCAATTCCATTGTCAATACCGGCGATGTTAGTTCAACCAACGAAATTCAATCACTCACTTTGAATGGAACAAATCTTTCGCTCAGCAATGGAGGAGGAAGTGTGACCTTGCCAACTGGAACGACGTATTCCGAAGGCAGCGGAATTGACATCATTGGCAACACCATTTCTGCAAATGATGCAAGTGCTACAAATGAAATTCAGGCCCTCACGTTGAATGGAACAAATCTCTCGCTCAGCAATGGTGGAGGAAGCGTGACATTGCCAACCGGAACAACTTACACTGAAGGCAGCGGAATAGACATTATCGGGAATACCATTTCTGCAAACGATGCAAGTGCTACAAATGAAATTCAGGCCCTCACCTTGAATGGAACAAATCTTTCCCTCAGCAATGGCGGCGGAAGTGTAACCTTGCCAACCGGAACAACTTACACTGAAGGCAGCGGAATTGATATTGTCGGGAATACCATCTCCGCAAATGATGCAAGTGCTACCAACGAAATTCAATCATTGAGTATTTCTGGCTCAACCATTTCGCTGAGCAATGGTGGCGGATCAATTGCGATTCCTGATGCCAGTGTTACCAATGAAATTCAATCACTCACATTGAACGGCACAAATCTATCGCTGAGCAATGGTGGTGGAAGTGTCACTTTGCCAACCGGAACAACTTACACTGAAGGCATTGGAATTGATATTGTGGGGAATACTATTTCTGCGAATGATGCCAGTGCGACGAACGAAATTCAATCGCTCACATTGAATGGAACAAATCTTTCACTCAGCAATGGCGGCGGTAGTGTGACCCTGCCAACTGGAACTACCTATACAGCGGGAACTGGAATTTCAATTTCGGGGAATACCATTTCGAACAGCGGCGATACCGATGCAACAAATGACATTACCAACATCACACCGCACAGTGGCGATGTAACGGGCTTGTATAACAATTTGCAGATAGCATCTAATGCAGTAAGTTCAGCAGAGATTGCGAATGATGCTGTGACGGCCACAGAAATTGCAAACGGTGCAGTTGGTGCAACAGAGCTTGCACAAATGGGAGCAACAGCCGGACAAATTCTGGAATGGGATGGCTTAGCGTGGTCACCGCAAACTCCTGCATCAACGGCAGATGGGGTGTGGAGCAGCAATGCAACCAACGCATGGCGATTGGGGGGCAACGTTGGCATCGGGACTTCCACTCCAGCGAATGGATTGCACTTGCACAACAAACAAGGTTTGAGATTAACCACAACATTTACGGGATCATCATTTCTGGATGGCTTCTACATCGGGCAGGACTCTGACAATTCAAATGTGTATTTATCCAACTTTGAAAATGGGTCAATACTCTTTCAAACTAACTTCGCTGAACGCATGCGCATTGCAGGTGATGGAAACATTGGCATTGGCACCCAATTTCCAGTTGCACCGCTGCATTTGGCCAATTTAAATGTCGGTAGCGATGTCTATTCAAAATGGACTACGCCGATTACGGGTCATACCCAAACAGACGGCGCTCATGTTGGGGTGAATACGGTCGGTCAGATGGTAATAGACCAAAAAGAGAACTATGACATTCTGGTAAAAAGAAATGGTTCTACAAAAGTCACAGTGAACAGTACTGGAGTGGATGTGAATGGGGATCTCACATCTGAAGATGTAACCACAGGAACGGTAACTGCAGTTGGTGCCGCAATTACAAGTGTCAATTCCTTTATTACAACTACAGAAAATCTGTATGTGAACTCCGCAACCGGAACCGGCAGCAGGCCACTATTCGCAACGGCTGACGGCCAGGTGTACGCAAATAATCTCTCTTCCAGCACGCAGTACCTAACATTTATGGGAGTTGCATTTCACTTTGATGATGAGTGCTATGATAATTTTGTGGTATATGAAAATTGGGATATCGACCATCCAGCAATAGGCCACAATGGAGATTGCGGTCGTGCATATTGTCCAATCAATTTGCCGCAAGGTGCTGTGGTTACCAAACTTACAGCAAGGTTTAAAGACGATGCGGACGGACAGCAATTTGCCTTGCTCCTGCGGAAATATAATATCAGTGATGAAACAAGTTGGGCAAATTTGGCAGTTGTTTACAGCGCTACATCAGACAGCTATGTAGCGGCTTCTACCACCAACATTACATCACCAACAATCAATAACAACGGTTATGCCTATACACTTGTGCTTACACCTAACACAGATGATATTCCAACTACGGGTTGGATGTATATGCTTAGCGCTACAGTTGAATATTACATTCCATGACCAAAAAATTCAAACATCACAACCATGCTACAGAACTCAGTTTTATTCTTCATGTTCAGTTTGATGTGCAGCGTGACATACTCTCAATCCATTGAACGTTCTGTCATCTCTTCCGTTGGCTTTTCATACACAAGCAGCACCTTGCAAACTGACTGCACAATCGGTGAAGTCATCACATTTTCGGGTGAGGGCAGTGAGAATACTTTGACCCAGGGATTTCACCAGCCTTTAGCAATCGTTGCGCTTTGCCAAACACCGCATGTAGAAACGATTGAGGCAAGCGCGTGCAGCACTTATGAATTGAATGGTGAGACATACACAATCGCTGGTTCTTACACACAGATGCTTCTTGCTGAAGACGGTTGCGATAGCATCATCTATCTCAATCTGCAGTTGAATACGTTGAGCAATCAAGTCGCTATCATCGAAAACACACTTATTGCAACTCAAGAAAACGCTTCCTATGCATGGACGCTTTGTGGTGAAGAAATAATTCAGAGCACCTCACAGGTTTTTACTCCAATTGAGAATGGCGAATATCAGGTAACAATCACTCAGGAAGATTGTGAGGTCGTTTCGGAATGTGTTTCATTTACTATTGGCATTGAATATGAAATTCGCTATGTCGATTTGAGTGTATTCCCCAATCCTACACACGAAAATTTGCAATTGGAAGTGAATGGAAGTAGTAAGCGTTTTACACTTTCCATATACGATTCAATGGGCAAGATGGTGTTGACAGAAACTATAAGTAGCCCAAAGACCAATCTATCCGTTGGACATTTCTCCAATGGTACTTATGTAATTGTGTTGCGTTCGGATTTTTCAATATTCACCAAATCATTTGTAAAGAGTTAATCAATGTCCGGTCAATAAGTCACAAAAAAATCCCTTAACTTAGCGTTCCAAACCTGTTGATTCAACACTAATCCAAATCCACCATGAAGAATTCCACCTTTCATATCGCCATACTGATATTTTTCGCTTCGCTCCTTGTATTTCCTGCAAGACTTCTGGCACAGGATGGTTCTTTGGACTTGAATTTTGATTCGGATGGATTGGTTACCACTGCTGTCGGAGCTTCACATGAACGAGCCTTTTCTGTTGTACTTCAATCTGACGGTAAAATTATCGTAGCAGGCAACAGCTTCAATGGAGCCGTAGTTGATTTTGCTATTGTTCGCTACAACACAGACGGAAGTCTCGACAATAGCTTTGATTTGGATGGCATTGTAACAACCACCTTTGGCCCCTGGGATGCTTATGGAGTTTCTGCAGCTATTCAGGCTGACGGTAAAATCCTGGTTGCAGGAAATATCGGCAATGGCGCAAACTCAGATTTTGTTTTAGTCCGATACAACAGCAATGGCAGTTTGGATAGCAGTTTCGGAATAGAAGGAATTGCAACAACTGCGATTGGGACATATGGCGAATTTGTTTATGCAATGACTATCCAATCGGACGGAAAAATCCTGGTTGCAGGTTCAAGCGATAACGGACCTGACGACGATTTTGCTTTGGTCCGTTACAATACCGATGGTAGCCTGGACAACGCTTTTAGCTCGGATGGAAAAGTGACAACATCCATCGGAACTGCCAATGATGTAGCAAATGCGATGGTGCTGCAACCCGATGGCAAAATTGTGCTGAGCGGTGTTAGCTACAATGGGTCAGATTTCGATTTTACTTTGGTTCGGTATAATACCAAT
>JBJXFC010000103.1:0-5030 GCA_046153915.1 Flavobacteriales bacterium | reverse complement strand
GGGATGTGCAACTGCGCTCCATCAAACAAAATTTTTGAATCACTTTGTGTGAGATGAACATCACCGCTTCCATAGTTGTATTTGGAAACAATAGTTTGCGGTAGTGGTTCATGCATTTCAATATAGCCACCGTTTGTGATGTTGAAGTCTGAGTTGTTTTGATACAGTATAGTGGTGGAAAGCGAACGAAGGCCTGCATCATTTAGGTTCAGTGTACAATTATCATATCTCAACTCTACGTTGTTGTAGGTGAGTATTTCCGATTCATGAAATGTGAGTTCACAATTGTCAGCATGAAGACTTGAGTTATCTGCAATAGTCAAATGCATATTGCCAAAATTCAAATCTGGGCAATCCGTAAACAGCAGTTGCGCATCATCACTTAAAAGGGAAAAATTGTCCAATGCATATTCATTTACAAATGTGGAGTTGGTCATGGCCCACTCACAACCCGTGCAATAGATACCGCTTTCGTCTGATGCGGCTGACAGAGTAATTTCTGAATCTGTCACGGTCAACTTGGCACCTTCTGCCAAGCGAATTTTAATACCACTGATGCTGTTCAACTCTGAATCTGAAATCACCAATTCAGCATTGGCTTCCAGAATAATTTCGGGCGCGGGATAGCTGTTGGGGTCACCTTGGGGATCTGTTTCGCTGATGCCTACGGTGATGTGCGAGCCATTTTGAATGACTAATTTGTTGCCTTCGCGTACGGTTATTTTATTTCCGTTGTATAAGTTCAGTGTTGCGCCATCCTTTATTCTCAACGTGGTTGTAAGAGCAGGATTTTCTCGGCAAATAATCAAATCGTTGCGTACCTCAAGCACTCCCTCAGCAGTTGTCATATCCAAGTCATGCGCGAGGTAACTTTCTATAGGGATGCCCTTGGCTTTGTAGTCGGGGAATTTGCGTCTGACTTCGAATGTGTTAGTCATTTCAGATTCACTTGTAATTTCTTCCACACAATTGCAGTTGGTCGATTTCTGATAGGATGGAAGCTCATTGGCCCATGTGAAATGGTAAGCATTGTAATACAGCATGTAATCAATTCCCGGGAAGTAACCGCGATACTCAGGATCGGGAACATAGCCGATAATGTTATCTTCATTTTCTTCGGTTCCGTAAATAGGCGCTTTAGCACCGGTAATTCTATCCCCTGGATGAAACAAGCGATTTGCACTGGCCCACTCTTCGGCCCGATGTGAAAGGATGTAAGGGTCGGCCCATGGGCCTGCACATGGTGCCAAGGTCAGCAATTCCCTAAAGTAATTTTGTGATTTGGTATTAGAGTTTATTGGGTCATTATGCAGAATGTCGTAGAGAAGGGGAATATGGTAAAGCTCGCTTGGATAAGAGCAAAATTTGACATACTCAGGGCCCCATGTATGCCCAAGTAAAGCCAGTTCAAGCATGATATGAACGTTGTCATCATCGGTCATCTTCTCACCAACTGGCACAGGGGTTAACGGGGGCAGAGTGTTTGGCAAACCATCAAATTTCACAATGAGATCGCCAGTAAAGAATGTTGTTGTGCCAGCCCCTTCCGCATGCATTGGAAAACTGTTGCTTTCTAAGCGCTCCCAAATTTTCCTTATTGTTTCATTTGGGATTTCTATTATCACAGGGCCATCTACAGCTTCACAACAATCGGGCTCTCCAACTACACAATGTACACCTGACCAAACGGTGGCCTGAGGAATAACAATGCTTGGCACGGCAGGAGCAATGAACTCAGCAAGCATGTAATTACCAACTGTGAATAAGACAAGGTTAGCAAGACCTTCTAAAAACTCCTCTGATACCTGACCGAATTGACTATCCCAATCCGTATCAATTCTAATGCAGACTTCCTTTTCTCTGAACTGCAAACGCACTTCGCCAGGTTCGCCAATCATTTCAGATTCTTGAGAATCAAACAAGGCCTTCATCATTTCGGTTATTGGGTAAGAAGCAAAAACACAATTGGACCCACCATTGTGCACAGTCTCATCTTCACCTTGCATCAAGGTCCATTCTTTGGCACTGAATTGGCCAAAATTATTTGGTTCAGTATCATTCAAATTCTCCACCACGCGCTTAATCATAGCAAGACATTCATCATGTATGAAAAACCCTGCATCATCCTCCGTTGGCTTTACAAATACATTGGGAACCATGCGCTCTATGAACCGAAGGCCCAGCAGAATAGAAGTCATTTGATCCAAACTTTCGGAACCTGGCTGGTAGGGTTCTGTCCTGAATGCATCCGTTGCCACATCATTTATATTTATCCATCCATCCCAGTCACTGCGCATCTGGTTGGGGTGACCCACGTCTGGTTGAATTGGCCCATTGGGAATGGCAGGGTCGTTCTCAAAGTTTAGAGTCATTTCATGACGAACATCATCGCGGTGGAAAAAACCGTTGAGATCGGATGGATTAACACCAGCATCCATATCACCACCTAAATAGCCTTCTGCAACCATATCCAAGCGATTGAAAGCTTGCATAGCATAATATAACTCATTCAGCGTAGGCTGCACATCTTGACTATTTTCAGAAAGCAACTTATACTCGGTTGACAACACTATAAAGTAATAACCAAGAGTAACTGTTGCATCTCTCCATTGAATTATGCTACCATCAGATTGATCTGCACCTTCACCATATTGGCGATTTGGAATGATGACACTACAAGGTATGCTTTCACCAGAAAATTTGCCAATCTTCATAAATCTCTTCTTCAACTGGTCTCTGTACTTCCAATATTTCTCTTGATTTTCCTGATCAACAGATTGTGCCATTGACGAACCTGCTATAACGAGCAATATCATTGTAAGCAATTTTACTTTCATTTGTTATTGATTTATTTGAAATTCAATTAGCTGCCATTCTTGACTAAAAATAGGGACTGTTTTTTCAACAATTCCAATATTTTTTGTGATTTTGTAGTTAGATGCTTCATAATTATGCTGTGGGCTATAATCCTGATGAAATTCAAAAACATTATAGTATAGCGAGCTATGGATGGAATCGGCATTTATATTACCAACATTAGTGGTAAAGCCGAAATCTAATCCCCCCCCACTTTGAGAAGCACGATTACCTACCCTCAATGGAAAAACAAAAGTGCGATTCCCCCCGGCATAGTCACCCGGAATGTATTTATCACAATCCACAGCATGCAAAATGCATCCGGGCACCAAAGTGCTTTCAGTCGAATACGAATCATTGAACCAATACTTATAAAAGTATCCGTCATAACTACTTTGCATTATGGTTAAGAAATCACGAAAACCACCAGAAGTGCCGCTGTAATCATCTACCACCGTCACGGTATCCAACGCACCTGTGTTTTGTTCTTCATAAATCCAATAGGTGCCTGTTTTGAAATAGACCCATTCCATCATTTCGTCAATGGTGGTGGCTTCGCCACACTGCGGGCCATTGGGGTCTATCACAGGCTCGTGTTTGCAGTTGGCAAGCAGTAGGCAAAGGCAAATTAAGAAGAGGATATAATAGGCAAACTGTTTCATTTAAATGGTGTGATTTTCAAATGTAGGTCTTTCGATCATAATTCTCCCATCCACCCCAGTCACTGCGCATCTGGTTGGGATGGCCCACGTCTGGTTGAATTGGCCCATTGGGAATGGCAGGGTCGTTCTCAAAATTGATTACCATTTCATGCCGCACATCATCACGAATGAAGAAGCCGTTCAAATCAGAGGGATTTGCAACAGCTGTTGGGTCACCTCCAAGATATCCTTCGGCCGTCATATCAACACGATTGAACGCATGCATTGCATAATACAATTCATTCAATGTTGGCTGAACGTCCTGACTGTTTTCTGACAAGAGTTTGTATTCAGTAGCCAGAACTATCCAGTAGTAGCCAAGCGTAATCGTAGCATCCTTCCATTGTAATTGTGTTCCAGTTGGGTCTGGCGTGCTACCGTAAGCGTAGCCAGGTATTCTACATGCCATTGGAATACTTGCGCCTGGCTCACTTCCGATTTTCACGAATTTGTTCTTCAACATCTCGCGATACTTCCAGTATTTGTCCTGATTTTCTTGATCGGTTTGGGCATTGCAGATTATTAAGATAGTGCTCAGTAGGATTGTAAAATGTACTTTCATTTTTGATTGATTTTAGGATTACTGTTCAATGTTGTATTCAATTAAATTCCATACTTGTGATGTTTCGGAAATTTCCTTTCTCACTATGCCAATGTGAGCAGCAAAAAAATATTTGACCTTATAGTATTCAGTACTACCTATGCCAATTTGTTGATCCAACACAGAATTGTCGTTACTTTCTTCTACAACATCGTAAAAATTAAGGTCACCAATAGAATACTCCAAAAAATAGTTTGTAACCTTAACGATACCATAGTCACCCCCTCCGAATCCTATACCTGAATAGCTACCAATAAATGTTGGGAAAGTCAACAACACATCCTCTCCATCTGCATCACCAGCAATGTACTTGTCACACCAAAGCCTTCTGCAATCACAGCATCCGTTGTTGCAATCATCCGCAGTCCACCCCTCATTAAACCAAAACCAATAGAAATATCCATCGCTGCTGCGGTAGGTTTCATAATCGAATTGCACGTTGCCTTAGTCGGTAATAAAGTCGTGTGAGTCCACCACAGTAAAAGTGTCGCGGGCTAGCGTTGTTTCTTCTTCATAAATCCAATAGGTGCCTTCTTTGAAAAATGCCCATTCGCGCAATTCGTCAATGGTAGTGGCTTCGCCACACTGCGGGCCGTTGGGGTCTATCACGGGCTCGTGTTTGCAGTTGTGTAGCACAACACATAGTGCCGCAAAAAAGAGTAGATGAATAATGAATTGTTTCATTAAAAATGGTGGTTGAATGAAATCAAATGTAGATGGGTTTTTCTTTTCATGGTGTAGAGTTTTTTTCGTTCAGTAAAGGTTAGGTAAATAGTTGGAATGGGCAAGGAATAATTTGAACTGCAAATAGCACAATCACTCATCACAAATTGTATCTGCCACAATAGGCTTATTTATACCCATTCAGATAA
>JBJXFC010000397.1:0-8144 GCA_046153915.1 Flavobacteriales bacterium | reverse complement strand
ATCGACGAAGGATTTGATACCGATAACGATGGATACTCAACATGCGAAGGAGATTGCAATGACAACAACGCTGCAGTAAATCCAGGTGCTACAGAAATTTGCAACAACATCGATGATGATTGTGATGCAAGCATCGACGAAGGTTTTGATACCGACAACGATGGATACTCAACATGCGAAGGAGATTGCAACGACAACAACGCTGCAGTAAATCCGGGTGCTACAGAAATTTGCAACAACATCGATGATGATTGTGATGCAGGTATCGACGAAGGATTTGATACCGACAACGATGGTTACACTACATGTGAAGGAGATTGCAATGACAACAACAACGCCATCAAACCAGGTGGAATCGAAATCTGCAACAATATCGACGACGATTGCGACGGAAGTATTGACGAAGGCTTCGATCTGGACAATGATGGATACACGATCTGCGAAGGAGATTGCGACGACAACAATCAGAGCATACATCCAGGCATGAATGAAATTTGCAACAACCTGGATGACGATTGTGATGGCAGCATTGATGAAGGATTTGATCTGGACAACGATGGTTATACAACGTGTCAGGGTGATTGCAATGATCAGGAAGCATCTATCAACCCTGGAGGTATTGAAATTTGCAATGGTTTGGACGATGATTGCGATGGAGCTAGTGATGAAGGATTACTCATCACCTATTACTTCGATGCAGACAACGATGGTTATGGCAATGATCAATTGACAATTGAGGCTTGCTCACTGCCTCAGGGATATGTTTATTTTGGCGGGGATTGTTCAGACAATGAAGCATCCATTAATCCAGGTGTGGAAGAAATATGCGGGAATGGAATTGATGACAACTGCGACAACATATATGCCGGCGATGCAGTTGAATTGATATGCCCTTCGATCAGTCTTTTGAACTGTACAGAACTTAATAGTTTCCCTGAAGTGCAAATGATTGGCGGCTGTCCGGATGATGAACTTGTAATAGAGACCTTCGTAGATATAGATGTGAACGGGTGTGCCTATAATATTAGGATCCTGGGAACTGCATACCGTGGTTCAACACTTTTGAATTCTTGCGAGACCATGGTGCCAGTATTTGACATGGACGCCCCTGTATTTAGTGCCATATCCAATATCAACGCTACATTGCTACCAGGAGAAACTTCCACCATTGTAAACTTCACACCAGATGTATCAGATAATTGCCATGATGTATCGCTTTCCTGTGCGCCACCTTCAGGTTCTCTCTTTGCGGAAGGCACGACCACCGTAAACTGCACAGCAACAGATGCGTGCGGAAATTCCACACTTATATCATTCGATGTCATTGTTAGTTCTAATGCTATTTGGTATCAGGACAATGACAGCGATGGCTATGGAAATCCCGATGTTAGCGTTGCATCGTCGACTCCGCCTGCTGGTTATGTGAGCGACTCTACAGATTGCAACGACAATGCGGTTGCCATTAATCCAGGTACCGTTGAAATCTGTAATGGAATTGACGACAACTGCGATGAACAAATCGATGAGGGGTACGATACCGATGGCGATGGATTCACAGATTGTGAGGGAGACTGCGACGACAACAACAACACCATTTATCCTGGTGCTGCCGAAATCTGCAACAACATCGATGATGATTGCGATGGAAGCATCGACGAAGGATTTGATACCGATGGCGATGGATTCACAAATTGTGAAGGAGACTGCGACGACAACAACAACACCATTTATCCTGGTGCTGCCGAAATCTGCAACAACATCGATGATGATTGTGATGGCTTGACAGATGAAGGAGTTGGAACAACCTGGTATGCCGACATTGATGGTGATGGATATGGAGACAATAATTCATCCTTAATTGCATGCTCACCTCCGTTGGGATACATCGGTCAGGCCGGCGACTGCAACGATAACAATTCTGCTATTAATCCTACAGCAACAGAAATTTGTTTCAATGGAATAGATGAAGATTGTGATGGCACTGCAGATGATGGTTGTCCACTTGTAGCCAATGACTGGAAACAATACGCAATCAATCTCAACGTAGGTGCATACAATGCCTGCAGCAACACTGCTGGTAATATGGCTCTTGCCACTGCATCACCTGAGTCTCAGAGCACCACTATTACCGGTCAAGATTTGTGGTATTCGTTTACTGCATTATCCCCGGGTATTCAGATTAAAGTTTCGACCTCTTCCTTCAACGCATTAGTAGAGTTGCAGAACAGTGCAGGTGTGATGATTGAGAGTGAAAATTTCCAATCAACCAATGGAAGCGAACACCTCAACATTGGTAGCCTTACACTGGGCCAGCAATATTTTATCTCGGTGCGCAATTACAATTCGGCTCAAGGAACAGGCAATTTCAACATCTGTTTAACGGATCTGCCTGCTTCAGGTTGTTTAACGCCTGCTGCATCATACACCATGTGCAGCAAGTTTAAAGCCGTGGTAGTAAACGCGACTAACTACGTTTACAACTTCACCTCGACGCAAACGAATATCACTTATAGCAGAACACAACCCAGTGCCACACTGGATCTTTACAAAGTGATGAATATGCCAACAGGTAGCAATTATGCAGCAAGGGTTGATGCCAGTTACACAGTAACACGTGGAAATGGCTCTTTGGAAACCGTCGTTGTAATAGGACCATCTTCGTGCACATTTGCATTCAATGCAGATCCATTGCTCATTCTTGCAACTACGCAAGATTGTCCGAGTCCGCGACCACTTGGAGTAAACATTCGTTCGAATACTACAGTGTGTTATTCATTGAATTACCAATGGGAATTCCAGAAAGCCGATTTGAGTGAGCCCGTATTTTCATTCAATGGCGGAAGCACACAATACCTGATGATTACTTCGGCTATGGGCTTTGTGCCTGGAACTACTTACAACGTGCGTATTCGGGTTACTTACCAAAGCGGTTACACAAATCCGTGGGGACCTTGGAAATGTTTGCTCATAGCAGGCGGTGCAGGTATGGCCGAATACTTTGATGACGAGACCGGAGAATATACATTTGATAGAAATGATGAGGAAATTGACATCAAGCTATATCCAAATCCGAACACGGGCAATTCAATCAATCTTGAAATTGCAGGCATTGAATCAGGGGTTCTGGACGTTCAGTTGCTGGATGGCATGGGCAAGTTGATTGCGACACGTCAAATTACAGTTGAAGGATATGCAATAACAAATTGGGAGTTTGAAAGCGAACTTTCAGCGGGTTTGTATTTCATTCAGTTTACGTATGAAAATAAGCGGTATGCTGAAAAGATAATCGTTGAATAACGGAACACTTGTTCGAATAAGAGGCTGTCTCAAAAGGGCAGCCTCTTTTTTTTCATTTTATCATTTCAATTGAACGATGTCCTCAACACCGGGTGTTTTTTCAGCTAGAAATCCTTCACCCAATTCAAAACCCGCATTGCGGCCCATTTGAAGTGCTCTTCCATGCAAATAATCAAAAAATTCTTTTCCTGAAATAGGAGTCGTTGGTTCACTGGACTTCGGATCAAAAAACTGACTTGAATAACATTGCAACACGTCAATCTTTTGTTGCCAGAGCGGGGTCACATCCACAACAAAATCTGGTTTGATGTATTGGTCCTGGATATAAAAATAAACTGCGCGTGGCCGCCATTTGATTTGAGCAACCTTGTTTTCTTGCGTTTCAATTTTTGCAAGTCCTGCATAAAATGCCGCTTCCCTTACCAACTTGTTGGCACGGCCATGATCCGGATGACGATCATGTGGAGCAGTTGCCATAACTACATCGGGTTGATACTTGCGAATCATTCGGATTACAGCGAGAGTAGACTCCTGATTGATTTCAAAAAATCCGTCGGCGAGGCTGAGATTTTCGCGCGCAGCTAATCCCATTTTCTCAGAAGCATGCCGTGATTCCTGATCGCGAAGTTCGGCACTGCCCCTACTACCCAACTCACCGCGTGTGAGATCAACAATACCCACCTTGTATCCCTGTTGAATGGATTTCAGAATGGTTCCACACGCACTGATTTCTGCATCATCCGGATGTGCCGCAAAAACAAGTATATCGAGTTTCATATTCAAAACAATTGAGGTTGGGTAATCCACTTCACTATTTCTGCACTGAGTGGTTCCGTGCCAGGAGAAACTGAACGAATAAATTTCCCTTCTTCATCAAACAACAATTTCTGGAAATTCCAGGTGATGGTGACGTCGTCAACTCCATTGAGTTCCTTACTGGAAATCCACTTATAAAATTCGTGGGCATCCTTTCCGAGGACAACCACTTTTTTCATCAAGGGAAAAGTGACTCCAAAATTGCGTTGACAGAATGTTGCAATTTGTTCTTCATCACCCGGTTCCTGGGCACCGAAATCATTGGCGGGAAATGCGACAATTTCCAATCCGGAATCTTTGTAATTCTGATACAATTCTTCCAGCCCTGCATATTGCGAAGTATAACCGCATTCGCTGGCTGTATTCACAACAAGCACTTTTTTACCCTTCAAATGGGCAAAAGAAAAAGGCTTGCCATTGATGTCTTCAACTGCAAAATCGTACAAGGTTTTATTCTGACTCATTGCCGACAAAGGTAATCCCGCCAGCATCCCTATTTTATTGACCTTTGATAAAACGCACCACCGAAGAAGATTCTGTGAGAGAGTTTTTAACCGAGATCATATAAATCCCATCCGGAAGATCAACGATGGACACATCCACCTGACCCGCATTTAAAAAATTGGATTGATGAAGAAGTCTACCAGTCAAATCATAGATTTCTGTAGAATACATTTCGAAATCTGCCTTCATGCTGATGGTAAGTGCCTCGGTTGCTGGATTTGGATAAACCTGAAATAGTGTTTCAACCAATTCATCAACCCCTGCCCATTCTTCATTTCCATTTTTAAATACCGGACGAAGCATGATAGAACCTGTAATACTGTTGAGTGTCCAATCCGTAAACGCACTCAACTTGTAATACAGTTGAGTAGGATTCATATTGGTGTTTTTGTCATTGCCTATATAAACTTCTTCAGCATCTTGTTGAATCCAGCCAATAAAAAACGGACCATCCAAAGCTATCGGTGTATTGAGTTCGTAGTAATAGAATGGATTGTACCCATCATAGCCATACTGAGGACTATAGAATTGAAAATCTTCTGGATTCAATTCGGTGCCCGGAATATTCCCGTTTACATCATACACACGCATCAAAAAAGATTCCTCACTGTGATCGTATACAAATGGGATCCAATGCATCATCACGCCCAACAAGGTATCGGGAATTTCACAATCAAAGCGCAAGGCAGCACGCGCGCCTGCGGCATTCATTCCCCAGCCAGATTCTGCAGAGCCGTCATCGTATGCATAATAATTTCCGAAGAATTGCTCAAAACACATTGTGTCGTTTTGGAGGTGAGCATCGGTTTGAGCAAATGTTCCACAAACCTGAAATTCTTCTTCAAATTCGGCACCGGTGTCAGGGTATTCGAATCCCTCCAATGATATCGGGCGGTTCAATTCCTGAAATGCGTTGTTATTGGTATTGTTGTCTTCACCGCTCGTAAAAAGCAACGTTTCTTCGTTGTGAATCGTAACAATGGACGTGATATTTTCTGTGTTGCCCAGATTGCGTTGTCGAAGCGTGATATCATCATCCATAAAAGACTGAGGATTGGAGAGATAATGAGTCCACGGCATGGAGGCATAACCAAAATCGAGTAGGGTATTGTTGCAATACTGAAATCCCACTTCATTAAACTCAAAATCATCCGGGTCAATTTGATCAGCAAGTAAGAGATAATCAAGATGCCAGTGATCCACACTTCCGCCGGGTCTGCCCAAATTGCGGAAACGCATTTTAAATCCATCCATCAGATAGATATCGTCGATCACAGGAATAAAAACCTGTTGGAATTCGGAGTTTGAGCCTCCACCCGGAATTTTCCAAACGTTGATCCAATTGCCGGAATTTACAGGAGTATAAAAATCGAGGTACAACGTGTCATACACCTCTGTAGTATTTCCCCAACCGCCGTTCTGGTAGTGAAAAAGCAGGTACAAAGTATCTTCCGGAGTGTAACCAAGCAAGGTAATTGGCAATGAAGTGAGCGTATCACAACCACGCACTTCTTCTGGTTCATCCCACTCATAAGGCTGTCCATTGGCCTGAAGGCCATCGAGTGTGGCAACACCAATGGTGAGTGGTGATACTGGAAATGTGCAGTTGACATAAGCCATGTCATCACTCCACATTTGCCATTCAGCAGGGTTGTTGATCGGAGGAAGCGAATAATGCGAAAAGTCGTCGAAAAAAGGAATGGTCAATGAACCACCGCGATTGTCTTCGGTGGTTACTTCCTGATGTTGCGCATGGCGAAATGCCTGCACGGGATTGTATCGGAGGGGGACTTCCTTAACCTGACTTACCAAAGCCAGAGGCAATAGCAGCAGGAAGGGGGCAAGCATACATTTCATTCTCAAATTCTCAATTACGCAACTAGTAGTCAATATTTTGATTGGTGGTATCCACCGGGCATGGGGTATTGTAGAGCCAAAGATCAACAACACTGCCCGGACTTGCTCCAAAAAGTGGGTCATGTTCAGGATTCTGACGACAAACGTGGTAAGTTGCTGAATCTTGTGCGGTGGGCAAATTAATTCCGGGCGAAAAAAGACAATTACATTTAAAATTGAGTGATTCAAGCAATATTTCGGCGTCCTTGCAAGTCAAGCCATGCAAATCGGGTACTGTGGATTTGGTTCTAACGGCTCTTCCAATAACGAGTTTTACCTTATCTCCTTTGGGAATCAAATCCTCCGGACTTGTGCGCCGGCCCTTGTAAGTTACTTTAATGATGCTACCGGCATAGGTATTGTTATCCTCGTAAAGCGTATCGTATTCGATTCCCTTGTTATTGAGCTTAATGATGGCAACCTGTGCAAAATCACCTTCCTTCACCCCCAGCCTTTCAAGTGGCGGAGAAAAGCTATAAATGGTCAGAAATACCTGTCGCCCATCTTTCACCTGACTTTCGGCCACCGGGCTTTGATCCATGATTGATCCGGGAACAGCCTTTTTATCATAAATGCTATCAATGACCAAATGATCCAAATCCCTTTCATCTAGTGCCTTGATGGCCTCTTCGAGTTTCATGCCTTTGAGCTCAGGAACGGTAATAAACTCGCCGTGATCGGTATACCAATTGAGGAAAAACCAGATAAGGGCCATAAATCCAAGGTATACCAACGTTACCCTCAATAGGGTTTTACGGAATTCGGGTGATTTGATATACGTTCGAAACGACATGGCCTGAGATAGAGGCCAAACTTAATTGCAAAAAGAAACGATTTTTGAAAATTGAAAGAATTCGTGAGCAAACCGATGTGGAAACCAAATCACCATTTCGACCCCTCCCGGAAACAGCGAATTACCTCAAAACTGTCACGCTGCCTTTCATTTCGTGAATGGTGATATCAAAATTACTTCTGATCATCAATTTCCATGAATAGACGCCATCTTGAACAATGGTTCCATCGAGACTTCCATCCCAAACCATTTCAGGATTGGTAGAATTGAATACCTGAGCTCCCCAGCGGTCAAAAACAAAGAATTCATAGAGTGTCGGCTCAAATCCTGACATGACCGGGAAAAATGTATCGTTGTGTCCGTTGCCATCTGGTGTAAATGCATTGGGCACATAAATGAGCATATCCGGAGTAATTTCTACCTGGTTTGCAATGACGTCCGAACAACCAAAAGCATTTTCTACAATCTGGGTTATGGTATACGTGTTCCAGGTATCGTAGAGGTGTTCTCCTTCCGGAAAACTGGCACTATTTCCGTCACCAAAGTCGTAGTACCATGAAACCACATCTTCACTCGAGGTATTCGTAATCTCAACAATCGGATTGAACATGCTGGCCTGATCTGGAGTTTCAAAACCCGCGATTGGCGAAGGATACACCGTGATTGCATTGGGATAAAGCGAATCAGCCGAACAACCGTGATTGGAAATGACCTGCAGATACATATCGTAAGTACCTGGAGAAGGCCAGATAATATTGTCTGACTGTGCTGTGCTGATGGTGTCTCCATCCAAAACCCAGTGCCATTGGTCAATTTCACTTGGTGCTTCCACCGAACT
>JBJXFC010000396.1:0-2641 GCA_046153915.1 Flavobacteriales bacterium | reverse complement strand
CACGGTATTCGTTTTTCTCGGCCCATTGTTGTTCTTCGTCAGACCAGGTCATCATGCGGGCATCCGAAATTTCAGGTACCAGCGCTTCTGCGAGGTACATGAGTTTGCCGTAAAACACAAGTTCGTTGAGAAAATCGCCGGGTTGATAGTACGAGCGTGATTGCATCGCAACCCAGCCTTTGGCAGCATCAGGTACGATGTAACGCTCGTCCATATTGGCCTTTTTGTAGTTGGGGAAAATCTCTTTGGGCAATTTTTTTGTGATTTCATGATCAGCTCCGAGGTAACAATCCAGGGCAATCCCCAGAGCAGAGTCCACGGGTGCAATATTGTTGTTCCAGGCGCTTTGATAAAAGACGATGGTTGGAACGAGGCTATCCGGAAAGAAATGATGCCAACGCTGAACCAAGCCAGTCAAGTCAGTTTTCAGTGCTGTGATTTTTGCCTCGGTGTAAAATGTTTTGACTTCCTGCCGCGATTTTTGAATGTCGTTGTTCTGAACCATGGGTGCCAAAAGGTGTCCAACCGAATCGGACTGACATTGGGCGAGCCTCAGATCATTTTCCACGAAATTGCAGAAGAAAGAACCGTATTTCTGGTATAGTTGTTGGCAGGCGAGAGGCGGATTGGATAAATCTGCGTTGAAAAGGTCGTCGTCGAAACGCTCGAAATGCACCTCGAGTTCTTTCGCTTCCGGCTTTAAATCAATGTGTTGAAGCGGTTTATCCTTTTCGCAGCCTCCACAACCGGCTATGAATAAGATGCAAGAAATCCATACGATGGACACGATGTTTTTATCTAGATTTGGCCGCATAATTTTAATAGAGGCTGCAAGTTTAGCCTTGTAAACTACAGAACATGAAAAATAGTATTCTTTTTACCCTAGCCCTGATGTTGACATTGGCTTCAACTGCTCAGGAAGCAGAATGGAAAATTGGTTTTAAAATCAATCCCAATGTTTCCTGGATTAAGCCGGATGCCAAGTTCATCAACAATGAAGGCAGCAATCTTCGTTTTGGATTTTCCCTAATGATTGATAAGCATTTTACAGATAATTACGCTTTTGGAACTGGTCTCAATATTTTCCAGACCGGAGGAAAACTCAGTTATCTCCGCAAGACCAATGAAGTTGTGCCGGGCTTGAGTGGATCTTACGACGTTATTTCTCGTTTGGAGCGCAACTACAAAATGCAATATGGTGAAATTCCTTTTACGCTGAAGTTGCGCACAAATGAAATCGGTTACATCACTTATTGGGGTCAGTTTGGACTCGGACTTGGTTTCAATATTCGATCAAAATCAGATGACACGATCGATTATTTGTATCAAAATACCGGGGACGCAGCGGAACCATGGAAAGATGCATCATTGCCTTCTGTGGAAATTGAAGACGAAGACATTAAAGATGACATCAGTATTTTCCGCACATCATTGATTATAGGTGCAGGTATCGAATATAGTCTGAGCGGTACAACGTCCGTAATTGCAGGAATTACATTCAACAACGGATTTTCTGATTGCCTTCGGGGCAAAGGCGTGCAAACGGATGACCGCGATGCGGTGATCTATGAAGGCACTGGTGCTGAACAAAAGCCTAAGGAATATGACTTAAAAGGGTATGGCAACTTCATCGAATTGAATATCGGCATTCTTTTCTAAAAAAATAGTGAATATGTTTAAGTCCCGCCGATGATCTTTGGCGGGATTTTTTTTTGCATCATGAATACCAAAAAAGTAGTTGATCATATTACCAACTGGCTGGCAGAATATGCTGAAAAGAGCCGCGTGAAGGGATTTGTAATTGGAGTAAGCGGAGGAATTGACTCTGCGGTAACTTCTGCATTGTGCGCGCGCACAGGCAAAAAGACACTTGTTCTCGAAATGCCCATTCACCAGGCAGCATCCCAGGTAAGTAGGGCACAGGAGCACATCACGTGGCTGAAACAACGCCATTCGCTGGTTTGGGATGAACGCATAGAACTTACTTCCACGTTTGAGGAGTTTAAGAAAAGTGTAAAAACCGATGGCGACGAAGCCGGTGTTGCTCTATCGCTCGCCAATACCAGAGCGCGTTTGCGCATGACAACGCTTTATTACCACGCAGGATTGCACCATCTTCTTGTGGCAGGAACTGGCAATAAGGTCGAAGATTTTGGCATCGGATTTTTCACCAAATACGGCGATGGTGGTGTGGATCTGTCGCCTATTGCCGACCTGAAAAAAACAGAAGTTTATCAATTGGCTGCCGAACTTGGCATTGTTGAATCCATCATGAAAGCCGCTCCTACAGACGGACTTTTTGGCGACAATCGCAGCGATGAAGACCAGATTGGTGCGAGTTATCCGGAACTCGAATGGGCCATGGACTATTTGGCGAATGGAGAATTGAGAATTGAGAATGGAAAATGGGATGACGTGTTAATCGACACACTACCGTTGTCAGACAGAGAGAAATTTGTGATGAAAATTTACCTCCAGCGCAATCGGGCCAATCGACACAAGATGGATCCGATCCCGGTGTGTCTTATTCCGGGGGAGATGAAGAGCTAATTGAGAATGGAAAATGGAAGATGGAGGATGGGATCGATGCTCCGAATTGGGGTTTGATGAAGTTTGGACAGAAAGAAGCAAATGAGCTTTT
>JBJXFC010000395.1:0-4956 GCA_046153915.1 Flavobacteriales bacterium | reverse complement strand
GCGCGCAGAGGATACCAGGTTGGATTATTGGATGCGGATATTTACGGTCCATCGGCACCGGTGATGTTTGATCTGGTGCACGAAAAGCCCAAAGTAATCGAAAAGGAAGGGAAAAATCTATTGGAACCTATCACACAATATGGAGTGAAAGTTTTGAGCATTGGATTTTTTGCTGAGGTCAATCAGGCAGTAGTTTGGCGTGGTCCCATGGCCACCAAAGCGCTCAATCAATTGGTGAATGATGCCTTTTGGGGTCCGCTTGATTTTCTGATTATCGATTTGCCTCCGGGCACAGGTGACGTGCATTTGAGCATCGTGCAAAATATTCCATTGAGCGCATGCATCATTGTGAGTACACCTCAGGATGTTGCTCTGGCCGATGCCCGAAAGGGAGTGGCCATGTTCCAGTTGCCAGCCATCAATGTGCCAATTCTTGGATTCATAGAAAATATGGCCTGGTTTACTCCTGAGGAATTGCCAGAGAATAAATATTATCTGTTTGGAAAGGATGGAGCCAAACACCTGGCCGAAGAACTTGGATTGCCCTATATCGGTCCATTGCCTATCATCCAAAGTATACGCGAAGCTGGCGACGCAGGTCGCCCTGCGATATTGCAGGAAGGCACGCGTTCTGCAGAATATCTAAATGCGCTGATCGATAATTTTGAGAAAGAATTGAGGATGTTGCCTTTTCGGAAAAAAAAGGAAATGGCTGAGGAAAATAAATGAAACGCTTACTGATAATATCGCTATTGTTTTTTTCGATTTCGGCAACATCGGTATGCCAGGTATTTACTCTGAAGGACTCGATCATTCATCTCGGCGATGTGATGAGGGTTACCGTTAATTTTAATTATGATGCTATGGAAATTCTGCCTGAGTCTTTTCCTTTACTAGATAGCATCTCAACGTTTATAAACGGTCAACAGGATTTTGGATTTGAGATTGGTAATCATACAGATTCGCGTGGTGACAACAGCTTCAATAAAATTCTCAGTGAGAAGCGTGCTCAAATGGTTTCTCAATATATCATTTATCGAGGATATATAGATTTAGAGCAAATTCGGCATGTCGGCTATGGAGAAGATAAACCTCTAATTTACTTTGATGAAATAGCGAAAATGCCTGCAGATAAACAGGAGCAAGCGCATACACTCAATCGACGGACGGAGATCACCGTTTTTTGCCTTTCGAGTAAGTACTTGCAGGACTTGATTCTTCCCAAATTTTCTGCTAAGAGTGCCAAATTGGAAGAGACAAATCTCATCAACACAGAGTTTTTCGATCTGAAGGAAGGTCAAGAATGCTTATTACATTCAAATTACCCTATCGATACAACTTTTATTGAATTAGAATCCTGGCTCCTGGCACATCCTGATAGCCGGGTGGAGATTTCCGTTAACTTAGACGAACGTGGTGATGCTAAATACAATCAGATTATTTCTGACCGTAAAGCGAATAGACTGAAAGATTATCTCGCTTCAAAAGGGATTAAAAAAGAGACATTTGCAATCACGGGTTATGGCGAATCCAAACCTTTGATACCTGAAAAGGAGGTTGCCAGGATGTGTTTACCCGCTGATCAGGAAAAAGCACACGAAATTAATCGACGAACTGAAATTAAAATACTTAAAATCTAATTTTACCGAAATCAGCCATTATTCCCGACATTCGCAGCCCACATGATCAAAGAATTATCCGATAAAGTAGAAGCTTCCCTGGAAACCATCCGTCCATATCTGATGGCAGATGGGGGCAATATAACACTGGTAGAGGTTACAGAAGACATGCGTGTGCGTGTGGAATTGCACGGTGCGTGCAGCAACTGTTCGATGAGCATGATGACCATGAAAGCCGGAGTAGAAGGAGCAATTCGTGCAGCTGTGCCTCAAATCAGATCTGTAGAAGCGATCAATCTCCAATAATCTGCCATCATTCGGAAATCATAATTCAGATTTTTCCATCTAAAATAGTTTTGTTATGTCCGTCAATAAAGAAATAAAGCGGGTCACTACCAACACACTTCAGGAAATGAAGCAGCGTGGTGAGCGCATCTCCATGCTTACCTCGTATGATTTCAGCATGGCCAAAATTGTGGATGGAGCTGGAGTAGATGTCATCCTCGTGGGCGACAGTGCAAGCAATGTAATGGCAGGTCATGAAACCACCTTGCCAATTACGCTTGATCAGATGATCTATCATGCACAGTCCGTGGTGAGAGCAGCCAATCGTGCGCTTGTAGTAGTGGATTTGCCATTTGGTTCATACCAGGGCAATAGCAAGGAAGCGCTCAATTCTTCTATTCGCATCATGAAAGAAAGCGGTGCACACGCTGTTAAACTGGAAGGCGGATCGGAGGTTCGAGAAAGTATTCAACGCATTCTTACTGCAGGAATTCCAGTGATGGGTCACCTTGGACTTACTCCACAAAGCATTTATAAATTTGGTACATACCAGGTACGGGCAAAAGAGGAAGCAGAAGCAGAACGCCTTCGCAGCGATGCCAAAATGCTGGATGAATGCGGTTGTTTTGCGGTAGTTCTCGAAAAAATTCCAGCCAAATTAGCTGGAGAGGTTACTGCGAGTATCGAAATTCCTACCATCGGTATTGGTGCGGGCGGCGATGTTGATGGACAAGTGCTCGTAGTGCACGATATGCTAGGAATTACTCAGGATTTCAGCCCGCGATTCTTGCGCCGCTATATGCACGCCAGCGAACAGATGCATGCCGCTGTGGAAAATTACGTGCGCGATGTAAAAAGCCGCGATTTCCCTAACGACAGCGAGCAGTACTAGTTAATCAATTCTTAATCGACTTTCATCTGCAACAAGCTCTGAGCGAGTTTGTGCTTCACGTCTTTGCGTTCTACAATGTAGTCGAGGAAACCGTGCTCCAGAACAAACTCCGCACTTTGGAATCCCGCAGGTAGATCTTTGCCAATTGTTTCTTTTACAACACGTGGTCCGGCAAAACCGATAAGTGCTTTGGGTTCGGCAATATTGATATCACCCAACATCGCAAAAGAAGCAGTTACACCTCCCGTTGTTGGGTCTGTGAGATACGACACATAAGGCAATCGTGCTGCGCTAAGCTGTGTGAGCTTGGCACTGGTTTTGGCCATTTGCATCAAAGAAAATCCAGCTTCCATCATGCGCGCACCACCGGATTTTGAAATGCAGATAAATGCACATTTGTTTTTGATGGCTTCGTCTACACCGATGGCAAATTTTTCTCCTACTACACTTCCCATACTGCCGCCGATGAAAGCAAAATCCATGCAGGCAATTACAGCAGGAACGCCTTCAATATTGCCTTTTGCAACGCGGATGGCGTCTTTCAGCCCGGTTTTTTTGATCGTGGTTTTAATGCGGTCCTTGTAAGTTTTGGTATCTACAAATCCAAGTGGATCGCCGCTTGTTAGGTTAGGAGCTACTTCCTCGTATTCGTTTTCATCAAAAAGAATTGAGAAGTATTCCCGTGAACCAATCTTTTCGTGGTAACTGCATTTGTCGCACACCCAATTGTGTTCAGCGTGTTGCTCTGAGGTCATTACGTTTTTGCAATCAGGGCATTTGTACCACAAACCTTCGGGAATTTCTTTTTTCTCTTTGCTCTTGGTAGTTACTCCTTGTTTGATACGTTTAAACCAACTCATGTTCTGAAAAATTTAATGCAGCTAATTCGATTAACGAGGCGAAAATAGGCATGATCGGATAACTTGGTAGTGCTTGTGCTTTAGGTCTTAATGCACAATAAGTTAGATGATCAAAATAGAGTTATCCGGGAAATATTTGGCGAATAACCTGAAGCTGAGCGCAGTGGTGATCGCCATGCCATGCATATGAACAAACCATTTCACTCAATTCCACTTTCCGCTGCATTTCCGGATGAAAATAGGCACGTTGAAATGCCTGTTTGTCCAGATCGCGAAGGACTTTTACGATGCGATGATGGAGGATGGCAATCAGGGTGAGTGAAGATTCTATTTCTCCGTATCTCGCTTCTTCAAACTCTGCCCAGCCATCCTGCAGGTAGGGTTTGATGGTAGGTGTATCTTCTGTGAGTGCCAACTTGAGGCGCGCATACATATTCAAATGACTATCGGCAACGTGATGAATAATTTGTCTGCCTGTCCAACCTCCCGGTCTGTAACTTGCAGAAAGTTGCTCTGTGGTCATCAAGCGGGCCGTGTCTGACAGGTGCATTGGCAATAGTTCGATGCGATCAATTCCAGCTTGAATTTCTTCAAGAGAATAGTGATCCTTCTTCTTGAATTTGCCAATGGGATAGACGTGTTCTTCGGTAAAATTTTCGACACTCATCTCTTTTTATTTTCCAGTGAAAACGGGTTTTCTTTTTTCCATAAAAGCTGTTACGCCTTCTTTGTAATCTGACGTAGATCCAGCTTCAATTTGGTGTTTTTCTTCGAGGGACAATTGTTCGTAGAGTGAATTGGTCATCGATTCGTTGAGCACTTTTTTGGTGAGTGCCAGTCCGTGGGTAGGCATTGAGCCCAGGTAGTGCGCAATTTTTCCAACTTCTTCCCTGAAATTCTCATCCGGGAAAACTTTGTATAACATGCCCATCGAAAGCGCTTCGGTGGCAGAAACTTTATCGCCCATCATCATCAATGCCGATGCTCTCTGAAAGCCAATCATGCGGGGAAGAAAAAACGTTCCACTGCTGTCGGGTATTAATCCGATTTTAGAAAATGCCTGAATAAATGAAGCCGATTCTGAAGCAACAACGATGTCGCAGCACAACGCGATATTTGCACCCGCACCTGCGGCCACACCATTGACGGCGGCAATTACAGGTTTCGCAATGCTGCGAATTCTTTCGATGATCGGATTGTAGTGTTCGCCGAGAATTTGTTTGAACCCCGGTCCGTTTGGATCACTTACTTCTGCGAGATCCTGTCCGGCACAAAATGCTTTTCCGTTGCCCGTGAGAAC